>JBAZHC010000005.1 GCA_041652575.1 Phycisphaerae bacterium
TTCCTGCGAAGGGGGCTGCGGACGGGAATGCTTGAAAGTAAATAATGATGGAAAAAATAAAATATGAAGAAAAACAAAAAATTGCCTTGATTGGCTCCGGTTCATAGGATTACGCTGATTACGCAGGAATATGGAAGTAAAGAAGTAAGGAAATAAAGATACAAGGAAAAACCCCGCCTCAATCCGCCTTCGTTAAAACTACTGATGGATATGGCGGCGGGGGCTAAATATTTTCTAATTACGCAGCGCGGAGGCGGAACATCTGCAGCAATCTACTGAAAGTCGGCCTGCTGTTCGGCAAATCACGGGTCAGCCATTTTCCGTTACGCATTGTCAAAACCGCCCAGATACTTATCCACCACAATCCCGCCAGCCAGAACAGGCCGTAAGCATAGGCCCAAATCGCTTCCGAGCTTTTGCGTCGCAGCACATAAAAAATCGCCGGAGCCGTCGCGGCAATCGCGCCGCCGAATAAAAGCTGCGACAGATAAATCTGCGGATGTACGAGCATCCAGCCTGCAACCGAGAAAACCAGTATCCGCGACAAAAGCGGATTAATAAAAGATATTACGAAGTTAACCCTGGCTCCGCTCGTTGAGCCGGTGCGGAATTTTTTAAATATATATTTAACCATTACCCATGTTTCACGCACATTGCTTCTGGCCCAGCGAAGGAACATCTTGGTCAATTGACTATATTCGGTAGGTACCATAGTATAAACTATCGCGTCCGACTGAAATTTTACATCGTAACCGTTTCGCAGAACAATATTTGTTATGGCCCTGTCTTCGCCGATAGTGGCCGGCTGACCGAAAAATGTCTGATGAAGCCACTGTTTAAGGTCCTTTATTATAGCCTTCTTCCGATAAGCACTTAATGCTCCCGGCGTGCAGAAAACAGTATTAACCATGCTCTGGCTTGCCCGAATGAAATCAAAACTATAAGCAAAAGACACCTCGAGCATTCTCGGTATGATTCCATCTTTGCGGTTCAGTACACGAACACTGCCGGCGACAGCTCCAACCTGAGAATCGGCAAACGGACTGACCAGTCTGCGAATAGTCTGGCGGTCGACAAGCGAATCGCTGTCTATTGTTACGATAATTTCTCCGCTGCTGCGGGTGATGCCTTCGTATAACGCTGCGCGTTTGCCGCGGTTCTTTTTAAAGTTTATCATTTCAATCCTGCCGTCAGATTCGTTGCAGGCCTTTTCCATCCAGACGAGAGTATCGTCTGCGCTACCGTCATTGACAGCTATAATTTGAAGCTTATCGAATGGATAATTGCTTTTCAAAACGCTTCGCAGTGTTTTCAATACGTGCCTGCCTTCGTTGTAGGCCGGTATGATTATCGTGCATTTTGGCAGTTGCTCATCAGAACAGCTGCGCACAGGTCTATAGCCCAACACGAGCAGAACGCGCCAGAGGAACACTATGACATTTGATACGACAAGCGCACGAAAGGCATAGAAAAACACCCAGCCGGTCCGGCTCGAACGCAGTTCATCGAGCATAGCCCTGAAATCCGCGATGGTCTGAAAGCCGCTGTATAAAATCATCGCCGTTATCAGCAGTATACACATCTTCGCCGGAAAATCAGTTATCGTCGGCAGAGTTAAACTGCTGCGATACGCTCCGCCAAACCGCGGCGAATAAATGGCAAGCCTGCCCATCGGATCTGTAACTGTACCGTAACCCTGCAAAATCTTCTTAATATCAAACATAAAAAAAACTTCCTCCAGCCAGCCGGCCGGTCATGAAATGAATTGTAGTATATGCTCCTTGGCAGATTGAATTGATGTTCTTTCTGCTGTTTATCATATATATACGAAAGTAACATTGTATCATAAATATGTATGCTTTGTCAAAGCAAATCCGGCTCATAAGCATCCAATATTTATAGACATACAAGATGAAATTCATTGTGCAATTATGCCCATTTTAAGCTCAAAAAAGGGGAAAAACCATATTTTCAGGGTTAAAATGAAGTATCATATCTCTGTTAATACGGTATAATATAGGACTATGCTGGCACTTATAAATACCAATATGATGACACCGCCGATAGCTCCTATAGGGCTCGATTATGTAGCCTCCGCGGCAAAATTTTTTGGCATTGAAATGGAAATTCTTGATTTGTGTCTCCATCAGGACAAACAGGCCGGCATCGAAAAATTCTTCGGAGATAAAAGTCCTTCGCTTGTGGGACTTTCCTTTCGCAATATTGACGATTGCTTCTGGCCGAGCGCAAAAACTTTTCTGCCGGAGTTGAAAAACCGTATAGAAAAAATAAAAGCCGTTACTGATGCTTCGATAGTTATCGGGGGCGTGGGGTTTTCGATACTGGCCGAAAGAATTCTGCAATATTGCGGCGCCGATTTCGGCATCCGCGGCGATGGCGAATACGCGACGGCCTTTCTTTACCAGCAGATAACAGGCGACAAAAAATTCGACCGGGTGCCGGGTTTATTATGGCGCAGCGGCAAAAAACTCATCGTTAATCCACCCGCATGGCCGGCGCAGGTTTCGATAAAAACAAAACGGGACGTAATCGACAACGCAACTTATTTTAAACTTGGCGGACAAATCGGCATCGAAACAAAACGCGGCTGCAACAGGAATTGTCTTTATTGCGCAGACCCTCTTGCAAAAGGAAGAACCGCAAGAGTCAGGAATCCGAAAGAAATCGCTTCCGAAGCGGCTACGCTTGCGGAAAAGGGTATAGACGTGCTCCATATCTGCGACAGCGAGTTCAATATTCCGCCGGAACACGCCTTTGCGGTATGCGAGGAATTCATACGCACAGGGTTAAATAAAAAAATAAAATGGTACGTATATCTTTCGACAGTGCCGTTCAGCGAGGCCCTTGCTGAAATTATGCAAAGGGCCGGCTGCGTCGGAATAAACTTTACGGGAGATTCTGCCAGTACGAAAATGCTGAAGGTATATCGGCAGATGCATCTGAAAAGCGATATCGCCCTGGCTGTAAAATATTGTAAACAAAACAATATTAAAGTGATGATAGACCTCCTGCTCGGCGGGCCGGGAGAAACTGTCGAGACCGCCAAAGAGACAATCGACTTTATCAAATCCGTCAATCCGGACTGCGCGGGTGCTTCCCTCGGCATTAAAATTTATCCCGGCACCGAGATGGAAAAAGCAGTTCTCTCACAAGGCAGGCCGGAAGAAAATCCGAACATAAAAAGAAAATACGATGGGAAGGTCGATTTTTTCTGGCCGACTTTTTATATAAGTCATTTACTCGGCGAAAGACCGGCAGAACTTGTCCGTGATTTAATCGGCGACGATAAAACATTTTTCCCGCCCACGCCCCAGGCGGCTACCGACATAAAAGACCATAACTATAACGACAACCCACAGTTGTTCGAGGCAATCAAAAACGGCGATCGCGGAGCATATTGGGACATCCTGCAGCAAATAAAACGTGCAATGTAAACCCGATTGGATATAATACCGCCTATGAAATTCATTAAATTTATAAGAGAATTCTTAAAAAATCCAAAAGAGGTCGGGGCAGTGGCGGAAAGTTCCCCGTTCCTTGCAAGGAAGATGGCACAGCATATAGGCCAGGCAATAAATATCGTTGAATTCGGGCCGGGAACAGGCTCTGTAACAACGGAAATCCTGCGGCATATGCCTAAAAACAGCCGACTGACCTGCCTTGAGATAAATCCGAATTTTTGCGAACGCCTGAGAAAAATAAAGGATTCCCGGCTGAAAATTGTTAACGACGATATCCAAAACTGCAGCCGGTATGTAGAGCGGCCTGATTGTATTTTGTCCGGCCTTCCTCTTGCCAACTTCAATAACTCAGAAAAGGAAAAGATTTTTGCTTTAACAAGTAAATCCCAAACCTATATTCAGTTTCAATACAATCCATTCCTGCGGCCGAAACTGAAACGGTATTTCAAAGATGTAAAGGTAAAATTCGTTCCGCTGAACATTCCCCCGGCGTTTGTGTATATTTCCAAAAATCCAAGAAGCGAAGCTGAACGCTGCGAATTTAACAACAAATAAAATATCGAAGTCACAAAGCAACTTTCTAATATTTTAAAATTCTTTTGCCAGAGCGATTCCCGCCGCGGGACTGTCGTGCAGAGTCGTAACAAGCGGCCTAATCGAGAATCCTGCCAGCTCAAGTTCTTTATTTTCACCTGCGATTGCATGACCGACAACATAACCGAGAACACTGCCGAATAAAACATCGCTGGCCCAGTGGTCGCCTGAATCCATCATTCGATAGCCGACAAAACCTGCCGCAAGATAAGCGGGAATACCGATTTTATGACCGTAAAATTCGTCGAGCACCGCGGCAACTGTGAACGAACTTGCCGTATGGCCGCTGGGCCAGGCCCATGCTTTGCCGTTAGGAGTGTCATTATGGACTATGCCTTTGAGTAGTAATGTCGTAGCGTTCGTAACGCCCAGGGCTCTCATCATTACCCAGCTTCGCTGGACATTTACATTGTCTTTGTTTTTTGCGGCCATTAAGTACCAAATGCCCGTGGCGGCGAAATGAGTGCCGGGATTGCCGGCAATATCCGTGAAGTTGTCCAAATCCCGCGGGATTGACCTGTGCCTGTCGAAATGCCCGGCAATCGTATCGTCGGCCTTGTCGTGCAGCGCGATACTTCCGCCGCCGGCCATAAGCAAAAGAATTAAATTGCCGCTGTCAAAATAAGTTTTCCCCGCATCATTAAAAGAAACTTTCAAATAAGCTTTGGCGTCCTGCTTAAAAACACCTGTCGCGGGAGTCAGGACATTTACATCGTTTACTTCAATCGCAAAAGCAGAACAACTAAAAACAAGTAACAAGAAAAAAACAAATTCAGCTTTCATTTTTATTCCCATTCAATTGTTGCCGGCGGTTTCGAACTTATGTCATAAACAACACGGTTGATTCCACGAACTTCGTTTATTATACGGCTGGCAATAAGGCCAAGCACATCGTAAGGTATTCTTGAAAAATCGGCCGTCATAAAATCGGTCGTATCGACGGAGCGAATCGCGATAACATTGTCATAACTCCTTTCGTCGCCCATAACGCCGACTGTAGCAACCGGCACGAGAACCGCGAGAGTCTGCGAAAATTTTCTGTACAAATCAGCGGCTTTAATCTCATCAATCAGAATTTCATCAGCATCTCTTAAAACCCTGAGTCTTTCTTCGGTAATATCGCCGATGATCCGCACGGCAAGGCCGGGACCGGGAAACGGATGCCGCCAGACCATATCTTCCGGCAGGCCAAGATATTCGCCGACAAGTCTCACCTCGTCCTTGAATAAATCACGCAAAGGCTCAATTAATTCGAAACCAAGCTCTTTCGGCAGACCGCCGACATTGTGATGCAATTTTATATTCGCGGCGAGATTGCCGTCTTTATTGCCGGACTCTATTACATCGGGATAAAGCGTACCCTGGGCGAGAAATTTGGCGTCAGGAATTTTTTTCGCTTCCGATTTAAACGCCTCGATAAATTCGTGACCGATGATTATTCTTTTTTTCTGCGGGTCGGTTACGCCTTTTAGTTTGTCGAGGAATTGTCTGCTCCAGTCGACAACGTGCAGGTCGATATGAAAATGGTCTCTGAAAGTGCTTTCGACCTGCTGACGCTCGTTTTTCCGCAGTAAGCCGTTGTCAACGAATATACATTTGAGCCTGTCGCCGATGGCTTTATGCACCAGCGCCGCTGTAACAGCCGAATCGACTCCGCCGCTGAGGCCGCAAATTACCGTGCCGGTCTTCGCCTGTGAACAGACTTTTTCGATTGTCTGCTGAGCGAAATCCTTCATCTGCCAGTCGCCGGAGCATTTGCAGATGTCGTACAGGAAATTCTGCATCATCACATTGCCTTTCGGCGTATGACTTACTTCCGGATGAAACTGCAGGCCATAGAATTTTTTATTTTTATTCCTGACCGCGGCGTAAGGACAGGTATTGGTTTTCGCCAGAATTTCAAAATCATTACCAAGACTTTCGGCCTGGTCGCCGTGGCTCATCCAGACAGTGGCGCTGTCGCCGACATTGGCGAATAAATCCTTCGAATCGGTTATAGATATTACCGCTCTGCCGTATTCTCTGCTTTTTGCGCGATGAATTTTTGCGCCGAGGATTTTACAGCCCAACTGCATTCCGTAACAGATGCCGAGGACTGGAACGCCGAGGTCGAAAATTTTCTCGTCACAGGTTGGTGCATTGGCGGCATAGACGCTCGCAGGTCCGCCGGAAAGGATTATACCTTTTAAATTTTTTATCTGCGAAAGCTCTTTGGCTGAAACGCCGGGCTGATAAATTATCGAATATACCTTATGTTCACGAACCCGCCGCGCTATTAGCTGGCCGTACTGGCTCCCAAAATCAATGATGGCTATCGTTTCGCTCATAAAATTTTAAATCAGTCTTCTATCATTTCTCTCATAGAATAGTTAGGCGCTTCTTTCGTAATCATAATATCGTGCGGATGCGATTCGTTTACGCCGGCAGCGCTGATTCTTACGAACTGTGCCTTCGTGCGAAGCTGCTCAACGGTCGGCGTCCCGCAATATCCCATACCTGCACGCAAACCGCCGACAAGCTGATAAACAAAATCGCTCAGCAGGCCGCGATAAGGCACTCTGCCTTCGACGCCTTCGGGAACAAGTTTTTCCTTTTGCGTAACGCCTTTTTGGCCGTATCTGTCGGCGGAACCTTTTACCATCGCACCGAGCGAACCCATTCCGCGATACTCCTTGAATTGTCTGCCTTTGTAAAGAACAAGCATTCCGGGACTTTCGGCAAGACCCGCAAGCAGTGAGCCGAGCATTACGCTCGAAGCACCTGCGGCAATGGCCTTTGAAATATCTCCTGAAAATCTTATCCCGCCATCAGCGATGATTGGTATTCCATGTTTTTCCGCAACTTCTGCACAATCCATAATCGCCGAAATCTGCGGCACACCGACGCCGCTGACGACTCTTGTCGTACAAATCGCACCGGGTCCGATGCCGACTTTGACGGCATTTACTCCGGCCTTAATCAGGTCTTCGGCCGCCTGGGCAGTAGCGACATTGCCGGCGATTACATCTATGTCGTGTTTTTTCTTTATCTCTTTTACCGTATCGATAACATTTTGTGAATGGCCGTGAGCCGTATCAACCACCACTACATCGACTTCAGCTTTTATCAGTGCTTCGATTCTTTCGAAATCTTTTACGCCGACAGCGGCTCCGACTCTTAATCTGCCGCGGGAATCTCTGACGGCGTTGGGATATTTCTGGTATCGGTCGATATCACGCATCGTAATCAGACCTGCAAGTTCACCTTTGTTGTTTACGAGCAGAAGTTTTTCTACTCTGTGTTTTTGCAGAATATCCTTGGCCTGTTCGAGAGTGGTATCGGCGGGTGCCTTGATAATATCTTTTGTCATAACCTCGCTGATTTTAACGCTGTCGTCCCTGAGAAATTTCAGGTCGCGGTGCGTAAGTATTCCGACGAGTCTTTTGCCGTCGATGATTGGAATGCCGGAGACGTTTTGTTCTGTCATTACCTGCCGAGCTTGCTGGACTGTCTGGCTCGGACTTAATATGACCGGGTCGAGAACAACGCCGTTTTCGCTGCGTTTTACTTTGACAACCTCCCGGCACTGGGCCTCAACGGTCAGGTTTTTGTGAATAATGCCGATTCCGCCTTCCTGAGCCAGAGCGATTGCAAGGGCAGATTCTGTAACGGTATCCATCGCGGCGGAAACTATCGGGATATTAATCTTTATATTGTTCGTAAGTCTTGTCGAGGTATCAGCTTGCGAGGGCACAAAATCGCTTTTGGCTGGTATCAGCAGCACATCGTCGAATGTAATCCCCTCTGAAACAATTTTGTCTTTATGCATTGCTGCCTCCGTGAAAATCAGTGGATTGTTTAAGTTGATTAGTCCCGTTAGAGACCTTATACTTCGGTCAGGATTAGCAAATTCAGGCATCATAAATACCTTGCTCCCAACAGGACAATCACTAAGCTGTAAAGCTTTGTCTCTAACGGGATTAGTATAATGGTGTTATCTAAACAGTCAAAGAAAATTTAGATGGTCTTCTAAGCGTTTTTACTGCATAATTTTATCGCTTCTGCAAGGTTTAAAGTACCTTCATAGAGTGCCCTGCCGACAATAGCGGCTGAAATCACCTTTGTTTCGGCAAGTTTTTGGATATCTTCGATTGTAGTAACGCCCCCGGCGGCGATAATTGGAAGATTTACGGCCTCGGCCAATTGTTTTGTTCTCTCGATATTCGGGCCGGAGAGCATTCCATCCTTATTAATATCCGTATAAATAATCGCTGCCAGCGGAAGCTGTGCGGCTTTTTGCGCAAGGCCAATTACTTCCTCTGAGCTGTCTTTTTCCCAGCCGTTGGTGGCGATTTTACTGCCTCTCGCATCAAGACTTAACACGATTTTGCCGGAAAATTCTTTCGCAACGTTGCTGAACCATTCAAAATCGCTTACGGCCTTTGTGCCGAGGATAACCCTTGTTACGCCCATATCGAGTATTTTGGTGATGGAGTCTCTGTCGCGGATGCCGCCTCCGACCTGAATTTTTAAATCTTTCGCCTGCTGAACAATGTCGCGAATAGCGTCTATATTTACGCACTTGCCTATTTTGGCACCATCGAGGTCGATGATATGCAGCCATTCGGCGCCTGCGGCTCGGAAATCAATCGCTTTTTTTCCGGGATTATCTTCGTAATTTATGTAACGGTTATATTCGCCCTGAACAAGTCTTACGCATCTGCCGCCGAGTAAATCAATCGCCGGTATCGTATACACCCCGTTAGACCTCCAATCAAATTTATGCTGCTGTTATAAAATTTACCTGTTTTTTGTATATTTTAACATATTTACATCATAGACAAACAGGTCTAACGGGGTACATCCCGTTAAAATTTAGTCAGACTGGATTTTAGGGCAATACCGTCGGGCTTTCAAGGGTTAATTTAAACCCGAAAATCAGGAAGCCAGGGACCGATAATCTTTAACTTTCCATAAAACAGGTATGAATTAAACGATAAACAAGCCCAAACTAATATCTGATTACGCACCTTAATTTTTATGACGATAATTCATAAAGACTGATATTGTCTGATTTTGGGCAAGGTAATAATCATGAACAGTAGAATTAAAACTGTCCGGCACACACTAATACTAATCCTGCTTGTCGCTTTTTGTATTCTCCTGAGCGGCTGCGGAAAAAAAACACAGGAACCGAAAGTGTATAGGATCGGTATCCTGTGCGGTCTGGATTATATCGCCGCTATATCGGACAGTTTCAAAGCCAAAATGACCGAGTTGGGCTACATCGAGGGGAAAAATATAGTTTATGACATACAGAGAACAAACTTCGAACCTGCCAAGGAAGAACAAATCCTTAAACAATTTGTGAAAGATAAAGTTGACCTTATTTTTACGTTTCCCACCGAAGTATCAATGGCTGCCAAGAAGGCTACGCAGGGAACAAACATCCCTGTGCTTTTCACTTTTGCCAACATAGAGGATACTAATCTGGTTGAGAGTGTTCGCCTGCCGGGCGGCAATATCACCGGCGTTCGCTACCCCGGGCCGGACTTGGCGGTAAAACGATTTGAGATTATGCGTGAGTTAGTGCCCCATGCAAAAAGAATATGGATACCATATCAGCGAGGTTATCCTATTGTAGCCAGCCAGTTGAAAGTATTGTATCCCGCGGCCGAGGCCGCAGGTGTAACTTTGGTGGAATGTCCCGCTTCAAATGCGGCAGAGATTCAGGCCGATTTGCAGGCAAGAGCTAAATCGGCGGATATCGGCATAGATGCGATCCTGATAATTTCCGAACCTCTTGGCGTGACGGCTGATGTTTTTGCGGTGTTCGGTAAATTTGCCGATGAACATAAAATTCCCATCGGCGGCGCCTTAATGTCAGTGGAAGATTACGAGTCTGTTTTCGGTATAAATGTTGACATCGTCAGCGCAGGCAAGCAGTCGGCTGTTCTGGCCGACAAGATTCTCAGAGGGATTCCGGCCGGTACTCTGCCGGTTCTTTCGGCCGAAGGCTTTTTCCAGTTTAATTACAAGGCGACTCAGAAACTGGGCCTGAATGTGTCGGAAGGCTTATTAAGAAGGGCTAATGAAATAATCCATTAATACAGATGAAAACCAATATGACTAAAAAATTTAATATAAAATCGATAATATCTCTGACGGCTTTTTTCGCTTTGTTTTGTATGCTTTTGAGCGGCTGCGGGAAAAAACCGCCAAAAGTGTATCGGGTGGGTATTTTGTCCGGAGCAGAATCCTTTGTCAATATAGTTGATGGGTTCAAGGCAAAAATGTCCGAATTAGGCTATATCGAGGGCAAGAACATTGTTTATGATATACATAAATCAAATGTTGACCCCGCACAAGAACAGCAAGTTGCAAAAAAATTTGTGGCTGATAAAGTTGACCTGATTTTTGCATTTCCTACCGAGGCGGCATTCGCGGCAAAATCGGCAACCTGTAAAACGGCTATCCCAGTGGTCTTCGCTATGGCAGGGATAGAAGGAAATAACCTTGTTGAAAGTGTTCGCCAGCCGGGCGGAAATATCACCGGCGTGCGATTTCCCAACAAGGAATCCACAGCTAAACGTTTGGAGTTTTTACACGAGCTGGTTCCAAATGCAAAACGGATTTATCTTATCTACGATCCAACCTTCCCTAATGCACCTTTCGCCATGGAAGCACTGCATGCAGCGGCCGCACCATTAGGGATAACATTCGTAGAAGACTTTGTCAAAAACATAGAAGAATATAAACTCGCCCTGAAAAAAAGGGCAGCAATGAAACATATTGGCGTAGATGCTGTGTTCCTTATGCCTGATTTTATGAACGCCTCACCTGAGGGTCTGGCAGTAATTGTCAAATTTGCCAACGAATACAATTTGCCTGTTGGCGGCGGAATGGATATTTCAGCCGATGGAGGCGCTATGTTTAGTTTTGTTCCAAGCAATTTTGAACAGGGCAGACTGGCGGCAGATTTAGCCGACAAAATTTTCAAAGGCACCTCGGCCGGCACTATCCCTGTGGTTACGCCTGAGTTACGCTTACGACTTAATTATAAAGTGATACGGAAACTGGGGCTGGATGTGCCTGATGGCTTATTGAACAGGGCGGATGAGATAATTCGTTGAAAAAGGAATAAAAAATGAGACCTATCAATAAATATTTTATTGGAATTTGCATTCTGATACTCGCATTGAGCGGTTGCGGCAAAAAAACACAGGAACCAAAAACATATCGGGTAGGTATTATATCCGGTGTAGATGTTTTCATCGGCATTGCAGACGGCTTCAGGAACGAAATGAGCAGATTGGGTTATGTCGAGGGCAGGAACATTGTATATGATTTGCATAAAACAAACGCCGACCAGGCCGCAGTAGAACTGGCTGTTAAGAAATTTGTGGCTGATAAAGTTGATCTGATTTTCGCGTTTCCAACCGAGCCGGCCCTGGCTGCCAGGGCCGCCGTAAAGGGAACGAATATTCCTGTGCTTTTTGCCAGTGCCGGCATAGAGGAAAATAACCTCGTAGGGAACATATTCAAGCCGGGTGGAAATACCACCGGATGTCGCTATCCCGGGCCGGAATTAACGGTAAAACGTCTCGAAATTCTGTGCGAATTGGCTCCACAGGCAAAACGTGTTTTGATAATGTATGACCCAAATTATCCCATGATACCTCATTCACTTAAGGAATTATATTCCGTGGTCTCGTCTTTAGGCGTAACATTGGTGGAAGTTCCTGTAAACAGTACAGAAAAAGTCGACTCTTCTTTGCAGGCACTGGCGGCATCAGGCAATATCGGCATTGACGCAATCCTTATAATGCCTGAGATTCTTACACAATCGCCCGTTTGCTGGCAGATGATTGCTAAATTCGCGTCCGAACACAAAATTCCAGTTGGCGGCAGTGCCGGCTTTGAAGCTGATACCGGCGCAGTCTTCAGCTATATTCCTGATAATTTTGAAACCGGCAAACTGGCTGCTCCTCTTGCCGACAAAATATTCAAAGGCACTCAGGCCGGTACGATTATGGTCGTCACCCCGCCGTCACAACTCCGAATTAATTACAAAAAGGCTCAGGAGCTGGGGCTGAAGATACCGGAAGGTTTATTAAACAGGGCAGATGAAATAATTCGTTAAATATTGAAACCTGAAATGGAAAAAATAAAAAAATTCCGTAGTTTGACTGTTACGCTGGCGATTGCTTTCCTCGCTTTAAGCGCTGTGGTTCTGTTAATCTCCAACAGTTTACAAATCTATTTTAACCTCGGGACCCAGCGCAATATGGTCGCCGGCCAGCAAAAACTAATTGCTCAGGAAGCGGCCAATACGGTAAGGGCTTTTATTCAGAAAAAATCCGACCTGTTGAAAACGGCCGCAGGACTTGGAAGTCTGACGAATTCAACCGAGGCGGAACAGAAGCTGGTTATGGAAAAGCTGCTGGGTTTTGAGCCGGCTTTTCGCCAGCTGGTCTTGCTCAACACAAAAGAAGAGGAGCTGCTCAGAGAGTCCAGATTATCCAATTTACTGTCAGGCCAACTGACCGAACAGATAAATAAAAATAAAAATGAAATATTGCCTCAGGCAGTTCAGAGAAAAACATATATCAGCCAGGTATATATTGATAAAGTAACGAGCGAACCGCTGATAATAATGGCTGCTCCGATTATAGACGTCTTCGGCGATTTCAAAATGGTATTGATTGCCGAGGTAAATCTGAAATTTATGTGGGACCTGGTAGCCTCAATGAAAGTCGGCGATAACGGCCTTGCTTATGTGGTGGACAGGCAGGGCAACTTGATAGCTTTCGGCGACATCAGCCGAGTATTAAAAGGTGAAAATCTGCTTTATCTTGCAGAAGTAGCTGAATTTATAGCGAACGAGGATTCTTTTGACAGGAACAGCGCCAGACTGTCAAAAGGCATCAGGAATACTTATATCGCCGCCACCCATGTGCCGCTCGGCACACCCGACTGGGCGGTCGTGGTTGAATCGCCAATCCTTGAAGCATACGGATCCATCCTTGCATCGTTTAAACTGACATTATGGACCGTACTTCTTAGTTTTGCCCTGGCTATAATGGCCGGCATCTATCTGTCAAAAAGAATTACAAAACCAATAATACATTTGAGAGACGCTGCCGAAAAAATCGGTCAGGGCCGGATGAACATAAAGATAGAAACCCAATCACAGAACGAAATAGGACAGTTGACTGAAAGTCTTAATCAAATGGTTGAAGATTTAAACAGAACAACCGTCTCACGTGATGCTTTAATGGAAGAAGTAGCCGAACGCAAACATGCCGAACAGGCCCTCAAGGAAACCGCCGACAAACTCGAACAGGTTAATCAGGAACTTAAGAATTTCGTTTATGTTGCTTCTCATGACCTGCGAGAACCGCTGCGCAAGATATCGGCATTTGCCCAGCTTTTAGAAAGGTCCCTTGCCGACAAACTGGATGATAATGACTCGGAAAATCTAAAGTTTATGATAGACGGCGCAACAAGAATGACGCAGATGATAGACGGTCTGCTCAGTTATTCCCGTGTCAGCACAAAAACCAGGGAATTTGAAACTGTCCGGCTTGACACAGTCATACATGAACTTGAGAAATTCGAACTTTCTGTCTTGTTAGAGGAAACGCACGCTATTCTGAACGTTCCCGAACCTCTGCCGTCCATTAAAGCCGACTCTGTTCAGATGCGCCAGTTGCTTCAGAATCTGATAGCCAACGGTATTAAATACCAGACCAGAGGCAATATACCTGAAATCACAATTACGGCAGAAACTCTTCCCGATGAAATGGTGCGAATTAAGGTTAGCGATAACGGCATAGGCATAAAAGCTGAAAGCCTGGGTCTGCTGTTTACGATGTTTAAGCGGCTGCATTCCCGCGATGAGTACGAGGGCACAGGCATAGGCCTTGCCGTCTGCAAAAAAATAGTAGAACGTCACGGCGGACAAATAGGCCTCGAATCAAAATTCGGCAGAGGTTCCACTTTCTGGTTTACGGTACCGGCCGCAAAATCCGCTGTTCCTGTCGAAGTGGCCTGATTTTAGAATCTACAACAAGTTTGCCAAATTGGCGGAAAAATCCCAAAAACTATCAAGGCTAAATCTCAACAAAAGAAAATATTCTTTCATTTATTTGTATCTTTGATTATTTGCTTAAGGGCTGTTACGTGATTGTTAAAAGCGTCGCGGCCTTTCCCTGTAGCGATAACAAAAGTGCGAGGCTTACGAGCAACGAAGGTCTTTTCAATCTTGATGTAACCTGCCTCTTCAAGTTTGCTCAAATGAGCGCCGAGGTTTCCGTCGGTTACCTTTAACAGGTTTCGCAGGTAAACGAAATCCATCTGTTCTCCCGGGTCAAGGGCGGCTAGCGCTGCCATTATTTGCAGGCGAACAGACTGGTGTATTATATTATCAAGTTCAAACATATTTTATATCCACCGCAATTTTATATATAAGCCGATACAGAAAATCACGCCGCCGCACATAAACGCCATCCACAGGCAATAGTAATGAGGAAGAAGATAAAAGCCTGTCAGGGTCATCGCTGTTACAAACAATCCTGTCCATATCATATAATACGCGGTAAACCAAAGTCCCAGAATTATATATCCAAACATTATCGCTGTGATGATAAAGGCATTCATCTGCATTCCATTGAATGGCGAAAGAAGACCGAGCCAGATAAAAATATAAAGGAACAGTAACCACCAAAGTCCACCTATCCGCAAATTCATCTTTTCCCCAGATGATTCCTTGAAAGGGATCTTGCGCAAAAGCAGGAACCAGACCAGAAAACCTCCTGCTGTCCCAACTGCCGCCATTGTCCAGAATATTATGGCCGCATATTTGATATAAAAATACGCGGCAGTATAAGCGGCCATCAAAAGCAGACCCCAAAGAATCATAAGCGGACTGCTGTAACCGGCAGCCACAGCCTTGCGGGTCTTGGTCATTGTATTCTCAATTACCGCCAATGATTCCTGAGCATTTTCGTTATTTACTGTTTCCATAACTGTCCTTTCAAAAATCTATTATTCATACAGAGTACTCTATATCACAGAGTGCATTTTGTCAATATAAATCTTTAAAAAATAATGTTAAATGGAAAAACCTTGTTTTTAAGCGAAAAATAGACTCTTTTTGATGAGTCCTTCGTAAAAATTAACAATGAGGCAGCAGCCGGCTTCCCGTGGTATCTTTAATTTCGTAATTCTTCTGCTGTACCAAAACTCCCCTCTCGCCAAATAACTCTACCGCTTTTGCCGCTGATGGAGTGATACCCGTAAATCTAATCCGCAGCATATTGCCGTCTTTCATTGAGACGGGATAATCATGCCATTTCGAACGTATTTTATTTTTGGCGGAATCCTCGACAGTTTTTTCTTTTTCTACAGCCTCTTTAATTTCTTCTGGAATCTCCTCGTTAAAACATATATCGATATACTTTTGAAATGAAATAGTTTGCCCTCCTTTTCGGTTTGACGATATCATTTTAACCCTTGTTTGGCGCACCCATTTTATCTCGCTGTATTCTAATTCTATAATCTGTTTGTCTTCGGCCGGAAGATGCGAATTTAAATAAGAGCGTATTTTTATAAAAACATTTTCAATCTCTGTTCTCATCAGCCAGTTTACGGAAGTAAACGATTTTCTCAGCGGACCAAGAAAAATTAATCCGAACAGCAGTATTACAGCTTCACTGACGATTAACATCGCAACAGGAAAGCCTTTTTTCAAATAAAGAAAAACCAGTAAACCGGCTATCGACACGAAAATTGCGAATGGAATTAAATTGTATAAAATAGAACTTCTGAAAACGGTGTAAGGATACCGCCAAGAGACTTCATCCGGCCTTTTCAATTCCATTTATCGTCTCCTTTCAAATAAGACCGGAAATTCCGGCGACTCTCCTGAGTATCGAATAAGCGGGCAATTTCTGCTCAAGTAAAATCTTTTGCGGATTATTGATAAATTCCACCGATTCGCCGTCGATAGTTTTTAAGGGATTCGGCATCGTTATTTCAGAAATATCGCCTGCCGGTGTAAGCATTTCGAGTTTTTCGCCCGCGAAAATTTTATTTCTTACATGACAAATGCTGCCGGTTTCGGATTTTTCGTCAACAATATCGCCAACAAAGACCGACCTTGATTTTGACTGGCTCTTTTCATAGCTGTAATCATCAGGCTCAATTGAGCCTTTCATAAAGCCTGCCGAATAACCTCTGTTCTTCGGTCTGCTCAAAAGCGACAAGCAATCTTCTTTACTGATTTTTTTGCCGTCGACAAGCTGCCTGTAAAGCGAAACAACCGATGCGATATAATGAACGGATTTCATTCTGCCTTCGATTTTGAACGAGGTTATGCCGATATTTTTAAGCGGCTCGATAAATTCGAACAGCGCAAGGTCTTTGCTGTTGAAAAGATATTGCCCGCGCCCATCTTCGAAAACAGGAAAATATTCATCCGGCCTTTTTTCCTCGACCAGAGAATATCCCCACCTGCACGGATGGGTACATTCGCCTTTGTTTGCTTTTCGGCCGGTAAGATAATCGCTTATCGCGCATCTGCCTGAATACGAAAAACACACCGCGCCGTGTATAAAAACTTCAAGCTCGACACCGCTCTGCGAAGTGTCTTTATATATCTGTTTTATCTGCTCGAAGCTGAGTTCTCTCGCAAGGTTTACCCTTGCCGCACCGAGCTGTCTGTAGGCAAGGACCGCCTGGCTGCTTGTGGTATTTGCCTGAGTGCTGATATGAATCGGGGTTTTTATGCCTGCTTTTTTGAGTTCAAAAATCAGCCCGATATCGGCCACAATCAGGGCATCGGCCTTCATCTCTTCGAGTCTGCCGGCGATATTCAGCAGCTTATCGTATTCATCGCTGAACGGATAAACATTAAGTGTTACGAAGCCTTTTTTGCCGTTTTTATGCAGAAATTCAAGGCCTTTCGCCGCTTCATCGAGAGTCAAATTGCCCGCATAAGCCCGCAGCGACCCGAATTCCGTACCAAAATAGACCGCATCGGCCCCGTACTGAACGGCCCAGACGAGTTTTTCGTAAGTTCCTGCTGGCGCTGCTATTTCCGGCTTCAATACTTGCTCCATTAACCTTTTTACTACAGAAATTTAAAGTATATTGCGGAAATTGGCAGAAAAAAACAAAATTTTTTGTTGAATTTATGAGATTTTTACCAATAATAATGGGTTCAGTATTTTCGTCTTTATCAATTTAAGGAGCGTTCATGGGAACAGTACTCGATGCTCTGGTAAAACTTCAAAGCGTTGAAAACAGTTTAAGGGCGGCAAAGGCTAAACTTACCCGCTGTCGTAGGAATGTTATCATAAAAGAAAACCAACTCCGTACACTCCAAAATTCTCTCCAGGCCAAGCAGGAAGAGATTCAGTTCACCAGAATTCAGGCCGACCGGCTTGAACTTGAGCTTAAAAGTGTGGACGAAACTCTTGCCAAGTACAGGGCTGCGCTTAACATCGCCAAGAGCAACAAGGAATATGCGGCAATATTGACCGAACTTAATACCACAAAAGCCGATAACAGCAAAATAGAAACTCAGGCTCTTGAACTGATGAAAGGTATTGACGCCGATCAGGTTCAGTGCGACCAGATAAAACAGCAGATTGAACTGGCCAAGAACGAACTTAATGAAATTCGCAAACTAACCGAAGAGCAGGCCAAAAAATATGAAGCTGAAATCGCTGATATCGAACGGCAGTGGCAGAATGCCGCTCGTGATATTTCCGCTGATTCGCTGGAAATCTTTAAAAGAGTCGCCGATACTTATGACGGCGAAGCCATCGCGGAAATCGAGGTGCACGACCACAGAAGCGGTATTTATACCTGCGGCGGATGCTTTATGACCCTTACGACCGAGACCGCAAACACCCTGATGAGCCGTGACGAGATAATTCGCTGTCCGAACTGTACTCGAATTCTAGTCTTCAGGGAGACGGAGAACTGAAGTTTTGGTTGATACCATAACCATCTACACTGACGGCGGAAGCAGAGGCAACCCCGGCCCTGCCGCCGGCGCGTTTGTCATCACCGATAAGACCGGCAAACAGCTCTGTGCGCACGCAAAATTTTTACCCTTTGCCACCAATAATATCGCCGAATACACCGCCCTGCTTACGGCCCTGCAAAAAGTGATATCTATCGGCGCCAAAAATATAAAAATCTTCAGCGACAGCGAACTGATGGTCAAGCAAATCAACGGCGATTACAAAGTCAAGAACGAAAATATAAGACAGCTTCACAGTCAATGCGTCGATATGCTCGCGGATTTGACAAGCTGGCAGATGAAACATGTTCCGCGTGAAAAAAATAAAATTGCCGATGAGCTGGCAAACCGTGCCATGGATGCCCAGGCGGATATCGAAGAAAAAAGCTCTCCACAAAACAAAAAAACAAAACACCTGCGGCTCGGTTTTCTTATCAGCGGCTCCGGCAGAACTATGATTAATATCCAGGAGCTGATTAAGCAGAAACTGCTGAACGCCGAGATTGTAACCGTTATTTCGTCAAGGTCGGATACCGCAGGAGTCGAAAAAGCCAAAGCCGCAAAATTGCCGCTGGAAATAATAAGAAAAAAAGATTTTCCCGACCTCGACAGCTTCAGCCGGCAGATAAGAAAAAATCTTCTCGCCGCGAGAGTTGACCTTGTCATTCAGGCCGGTTGGCTGTGCCTTTGGAAAATACCCACGGAATTCGAGAATCGTGTAATGAATATTCACCCGGCCCTTCTGCCTGCTTTTGGCGGACAGGGCATGTGGGGCCATTACGTTCACGAAGCTGTTTTAAACGCAGGCTGCAAAATCAGCGGCTGCACAGTACATTTCTGTACGAATGAGTATGACAAAGGTCCAATCATCGTGCAACGGACTTGTCCCGTTATGAACGATGATACTCCCGACATACTCGCGGCAAGGGTATTTGAACAGGAATGTATCGCATATCCTGAAGCGATAAAGCTTTTCGCAGCCGAAAAACTGGTTGTCAAAGACAACCGTGTGCTGATAAAATAAAAAAACTGTTTTAGGGCGAAGTTTTTAATGAATCGTCAGCAGAAACAACTTGTTGCCAACGTCGTAATTGTTGTTGTTTTTACAATAGCAATGATTGCCGGCTTCTCAAACATCAAGAACTTCATTAACCGCTCCGAAGCCATGCGGGCAATGGAGCTTCTCGGAAAGGATCTCCTTCAATACCGCAAACAATATGGTTCACTGCCAAATGAATCTTATGCAAAACAGTTCATAGAAAAAATTGGTGCCGTCAGAATTGGAATTTTCCAATATAGAGCACCGTGGATAGAATTTGGTGCACAGCCTGATAAAACAATTCTTGCCTATGCCAAAAAAAACTACTATGGGCTTGTAAAAGCTGGTTATATCGTACTGTGGCTTGACGGCAGAGTCGAATGGATGAGCAAAAAACAGTTTGAACAAATCCTTATGACCCAGCAGAAACAGCAGGAGCTTCAATGGCTCAAAGAACACCTGCAAAAGCAAATTAACCCCTGATAACTTATCAACTCAAATAAGCCGATTTCCCGGGCTCAATTTTTATCTTCAGCTTTTTTGCAGAAATATCTTCCGGGCATATCGCAAAGGATGGCGAGATTTCAATTGTGCAATCCGGCGAGCCGTCAGATTTTCTCGGAATTTTTACGCCGGCCTGCTCAAGCCACGCCGCCGCACGGTCAATCATCATCTGTCTTGTAACCGGCGCGCTGTCCACACCTGTTTTGTTTTTCACAGGCGCGAATTCCTCGCTGCGGATTGTCTCGTATATAATTGACTTCTTTGCAAGCGGCAAAGCATCGAAAACAAACGTCTCGAGCTTAATGCCGTTGGGTTTCTCAGGCTCAACTTTGGCGCCGGTTTGAGTATCAATGTGTGGTATCTTTTTAACTGCCCGATGATAAGGCAGGGCAAAACCCTTGGCGTTAAGATGCTCGACGAAAGAACGGTTAATAATGTGAATCGCAATACTGCCGAGCGAAAAAACAAGTGAACCGTCGGAATTTTTCTTTTCCGCAAGTTCGTCAGGCAAATCGCTGTATTCAATCACTGTTACCCTGTCGCCAACCAGGCAAAAGTTTCCGACCTTTTCGAACGGCCCCGATTTTATCAAAGCCTTTGACGACATCTCGGCGTTGTCCATCGCGTGCAGACCGACAAACATCGGATTGAAAATATTTATCAGCGGATTATCGACCTGATAATAGCTGATGTATTCTGCGCCGTGAGTTTTCATATCCGCGATAGCGCCGCTCATATAAAGAGCTTTAAGGCTTCCGCCGTGACCGTCAGGAGATGTCGCCAATGTGTCTTTGGCCGTAAGCAGAACTCTACCTTCGGACGAAAAATTAACCTCGGTGCCCTGCTGGAAGATGAATACACTTGACGATTCAAGACCATAAAACTTATCCCGCCTGAAAATCTCCATAGTCTGGGTGTAATTCAGCGGACTTGTCATTATGTACCATCGCGGCTTAAAACCGTATTTTTTACCCGTGGCTTTTATTGTCTCTGCCGCCAGTTGAAACAAAGTTTTATTTTTTATGGGGCTGATTGCATAATTGCCTTTCGGCCCGTCAAAGCCGAGTCTCGTTCCCTGGCCGCCCGCAACGACAAACGCCGCGACTTTGCCCTTCGAGAGAAGCTCTTCGCCGAGTTGTTTCGCCTTGATGTATTTAGCCTTCTGCTCAGCGGTTTTCGGTAAAGCGGGATACACAGGGGCAGGTTCGATTTCTGTCGGTAATTCCGTCGGAACAGAATTTTTTACGTAGAGTCTTATTTTCTCGTCAAGCGTTTCGAGATCCAGCTCCTCTATCTGACAAAGCAGTTTTTCTCTGCCGCCCTTATCAAGCTCGCCCCAGAATGCCAGGAGCTGCTGCTGATTATGTTGTTTCAATAAACTTAAAGCTGTTTCGTATCTTTTCTGAATCATTTTCGCATTATAGAAATTGAATTCTATTTTGCAACAAATTTTAATTTACACTGCAACCCTTTTCAGACAAAGATATTATAACTGCGTCAAACGGAAGGCTTTCTGTTCTTGGAACAGAATTCACCCATAAGCTGCATCGCTTCGTTGAGCCGTTCATTCGAGCCGTCCAAATTCGCATAAGCTTCGACAAGTTTTACCAGGTCCGGGTCGGCAGGTTTCAGTCCGAGCTGATGCGAGACATTTACAATACCGGCGTCAAGACCATATCTCATCGCCACTTCGACATACGCTCTCGTAACTCCGATTTTTCTTGCCGGCAAATCACGAACACTGTTGGTAACGCCAAGCGAGAAATGACACTTCTTCAGCAGCGGGTCGGTCTTTATGCGTTTGATTGTATTGAAAGTTCTATATGTAAAGCCCGGCACACCCGGCGTCATCGGCATATCTATCGCCAGAGGAAAAACGGTCGAATCGAAAAATATCTCTTCAGGTTTGAATCCGTTTTTCATCGCCGCATCATAAAGAGTTTTCGCCAGGTTATAAAGGTCTTCGATACCGTCCGTCGCCGCTTTGGCTTCGCTGATAAGCAGACCGATAAATTTATAGTCGAAGTGCTTTTTAAGCGGCATCATATTATCCATCGTATAAACCTTTAGAGAGTTAATCAAAGGCGGCGCAACTTTTTCGTTTGTGTCGTACCATTCCTTCAGCCCGGCCACAAGAACATTATCGTCGCTGCTGTCAACGCAAACCGGCACGCCCCTGCCGTATTTCCGCACAAGCTTTACATACTCTTTCATAAGTTTAACAGCCAGTGCCGGGTCGGATTCGCCGAACTGGTCGATATTAACCGCGATATAGTCCGCCCCGTCCGCCGCCTGCGATTCAACCAGCGCCTTTATATAATTCAGTTCCGGACTTGTCCTCGTGAAACAATCGTCTCCGAGCGCAAGCAGTTGTTTCATTATCTGCCCGGTCTTTGGTATTGATGCATGTATTGATTCAGCGATTCCGATAAGCGGATTTTTCATTGTATGGTCCCTGCCGAAAAGATAATTAATTATCGAAGCCGTATGTTCGAGCGCGGGTATTCTCGGCTTGTTTATAATCTTCCTGAGTTTTTCAAGTCCGTCTTTTTCCGCAGCCGCGGCTTTATAAATCCTGTCGCCGATACAGATTCTGTCGAGATTGTTTCCGCACTTGCCCTCAGCGGTCGAGTCGCCGCAAGGCGCGTTGTCCATTCCTTTTTCACATCCGCCGATGGTGCACAATCCGAAATTCTCCGGCAGATAGCAATCGCCGCACTCTTCGCAGTCGAACATAAGGTACTTGGCCGATTTCTCGAAAGTATTAAACGACTTGTAGCAGAACCCTTTGCCTTTGTCCGTACCGAAAAATTTCATAATCTTTTTGAGCCAGTGAAAACCCTTGTACTTCGGGTCGAGAATTGCTGCGTGAAAACAATTGAACACAAAATGCCCGAATGTTTTGTTTGTTTTTGACAGTTTCGCCCTGCTGCCAGCGTCGTCGTAAAGATAAAACGCTTTTTTCGCCGGCCAGCAGAGATTATCTTTGTACTGCTCCCAGCTATCACCGATTTCAGCGGCACGTTTCAGAATATTTACAAACATTTCATAATCGTGCACTCCGCCGACATCGACGCCCGCCGCGCCGATTGATTTATACATGGCAATTTGCTGGGCGGCACGTTCAATATGCTGGTCAACCGTTTCGGAATAAACTTTTTCAAGAAGTTCATCACTGACGAAACAGCCCGGCAGTTTTATATCGTGCATCAGTCTCGGTGCCGGAGTAATGGTGCTTAGAAGATAAACGTTTCCAAGCACCGGTATATCTATATTTATCTCTTTCAGATAGCGCACAAGTTCAACACTCTTTTTCCAGTCCCAGCCGACCTGCGTAATAAGGAACTTCGCTCCGCAGGCGATTTTTTTCTCCATCTTGAAATACTGCTGCATCTGTGATTCTTCGTTATATTTGAAAGGCGATACCGCCGCCCCTGCGAAAAATTGTTTCGTCGCCGCAAGGTTCTCCGCTTTCGCAGATATATAGGCTTCGTTATTCAGACGTGTTATCTTTTCAAGCAAACCGATTGATTCGAGTTCGAAGACTCCCCTTGCCGAAACCGGCTTGTCGCCCGTAAGAGCCAGAACGCTTTCAATGCCCGCTGATTTATGCGCAGCTAAAAGACTTGTGATTGCGTCGGCGTTCATATCTTTACAGCTTATATGAGGAATAAAATCGAGCTCGCCGAGCAGATTTTTGCTGACGATATACCGATGAACATCAGAAGGCTCGATATTCGCAACTCCGCCGGGGCTTTGCGGATTGGTTATACCGACAAAATTAAAACCTGCCGGTATATCTTTGCCGCCGCTTGCCTGGAAAGCCGTCAAAAATTTTTGTATCGGGGCGAATTTAAAGCCGGGCCCGCCGACAAGTTCTGCAACGATAACGAACCCATCTCTTTTTTGAAGTGCCTGACTAAGTCTCTTTCTGCCTGTTGTTTGCATTTATCTTTCCTTTAATCATTTCCAGAACCGCCAATCTTTTAGCGGGTAACTAACGCCATTAAAAAGGTATGCTGAATGATATAAAAAAATACGCCTTACGGCTATATTATTTACAGGGCTTTTATAACACTATACTGCTGACATAGGAACTGATATTAAAGAAAAAAACAGTCTTTTATGCTGTGGATAAGGTGTTGATAACACAAAGACAATGTTAAAATAAACACTCTACACAACTAAGGGGAATTAGCCTCAATAACAGCTATTTGCTGCCTGATAAAAACAACTCTATGGTCTTTTGCAAAATAGTCTGATTAAGTCCTTGCAGGATAAGAAGTTAAATTAGTTAAAAACCAGACTATAAAAACGTCTTATAACCATTGGCTCGCATGGCACAGCTTTTTGCTTTAAATTGGAATCGAAAGATATAAATCCGGCTTGTTAATAAGCAAGTGGAAAACTTTTTATTTCGAATTGAGTTATAGCCCTTTTTATATAAAGAACTTATATTCGGACCTTGGCTGTGAAATCAATCCTTGGAATATTTAACTATAATTTCTTTTAATTTTTTGCACACATCGGCAGGATTTTTGCTCTGACAGACACAGCCTGACACCGCGATTATTTTTGCCCCTGCCTGAAGAACTTTTTCCACATTTTCCGGATTAATTCCGCCGATAGCAACTGCCTCAATAGATTTATCTTTCAAAAATTCAATCGCTTTGGATATATATTCAAGCCCGCAAACTTCTACCTGTTGTTTGGTATTTGTAGAAAATACAGAACCTAACCCTACATAGTGTGGTTTTTGCTTGATTGCTTCCTTCAAT
This sequence comes from Phycisphaerae bacterium, assembly GCA_041652575.1. Taxonomy (NCBI): domain Bacteria; kingdom Pseudomonadati; phylum Planctomycetota; class Phycisphaerae; species Phycisphaerae bacterium. The sequence goes on from JBAZHC010000005.1 coordinate 24,412, forward strand.
TCCGCCATCGAGTGCGTACTGATTCCCATAATCAATGGCTTAAGTTGTAATTTGCGCACCTCGCTGACCTGTAAATCATCTTGCCCAAGATGAACACCATCCGCATCAGCGGCAACAGCGATATCGGCTCTGTCATTTATTATGCTTACGACATTATTTTGTTTACATAAATCAACAAATTCACGTCCGAGTGACAAAAAATCGGAGTCTGAAATATTTTTTGCCCTTAACTGAATACAATCGGCGCCGTTTTTGGCGCATGCACCGGCGATTTTCAGCGCATCAATATTGTCCCCCGTGGTAATTATGCAGTAAAGTCTTGTCTTTTTGAACTTTAACGCCGGATAACCATATAATGCTATATCCTTTTCAAGAATATAGCAGTCGTATCTGAGTTTTTCGAACTCGCCGCTGAATTTACTATCGACAGTCGCCGTCGCTTCCGCAATCGCTCTTAATGCTTCGGTAGTCCTTGCGAAACCGGCAGTTACGCAATCTTCAAGGCTGTCCCGCTTCATTTGACCGGCTACTTCCATTCCGCATCCGACATCGTTTTCGGTATCACGGGCGCCGATAAGCTTTTGCGTATCGAGTTTGCCGATTGCCGAGCTTAACTGATGTCTGATTTGTTTGCACCGTCCGGCCAGCGATTCATTATCGAGCGCGAACCGGCAGAATTCTTCCGCTATCCGCAGTCCTTCGCGGCCGCGGTTGAAATTGGCGTCTATTACCCGGTAAATTGTTCGGTTCATAACATATCAAATCTAAATGCCATTTCTTTTAAGTACAAGGAAAAATTTGATAATTGACTTGCAGGCCTTTATAGTTATAAATAAATGTTTCAAATTACCCGCTTCCGGCGGGATATAAAGGCTGTAAAGGACAATACATAAATGAAAATTCTCGTTATCAACGCAGGCAGCAGTTCGATTAAGTATCAATTATTCGAAATGCCTTCCGAAACAGTACTTGCAAAAGGTATTTTGGAAAAAATCGGCGAGGAAACCTCGCAGCTTACTCACGAATTCGACTCCAAAAAATTTAAAAATCAGGCAAAGGCTAAAGACCACGCCGCAGGTATGCAGCTAATTCTCGAAACTCTCGTAAACAGCCAAATCGGCGTAATAAAGGATATTTCCGAAATCCACGCTGTCGGCCATAGAGTTGTCCACGGCGGAGAGGAATTTACAGATTCTGTCATCATTAATGACAACGTTATCGCGTCAATCGAGAAATTTGCCGACCTTGCCCCGCTTCATAATCCGCCGAACCTGACCGGCATAAAGGCCGCGCAAAAGGTATTACCCGATGTTGCGCAGGTCGCCTGTTTCGATACAGCTTTTCACACCTCAATCCCAAAGACGGCTTACATCTATGCGCTGCCTTACGATATTTACGAAAAATTCCGCGTAAGAAGATACGGCTTCCACGGCACAAGTCATAAATATGTCGCCGGCAGAGCCGCCGCGATGATGGGCAAAAAATTAGATGAAGTTAATATTATCACCTGCCATCTCGGTAACGGCTGTTCGATGACTGCTGTAAAAGCAGGCAAAAGCATCGACACTTCGATGGGCCTTACTCCGCTCGAAGGTCTTGTCATGGGAACACGCAGCGGCGATTTCGACCCGGCCATTCTCTTTTACCTCGCTGAAAAAGGTTACAGCGTCGAAGCCCTTAATAATATGTGCAACAAACAAAGCGGCCTGCTCGGTATCTCAGGCGTATCGAACGATATGCGCAATCTTCTCGCTCAGGCCGACGCCGGCAACGAAAAAGCCAAACTCGCTTTCGATATCTTCTGTTACAGGATAAAGAAATACATCGGCTCATATACCGCCGCGCTGGGCAAACTGGACGCGATTGTCTTTACCGGCGGAATCGGCGAAAATGGCGCCAAAGCACGGGAGCAGGCCTGCAGCGGTCTTGACCAGATTGGCGTCAAAATCGACCATGCCGAAAATCAAAAAACAATTCGCTTCGAAGGTCTCATAACATCTGCCGACAGCAGGGTAAAAGTCTTCGTAATCCCTACAAATGAGGAATTAGCGATAGCGCAGGACACTTTCACGCTCGCGAAATAACGCCCTGTCCCTTTAAGGTTAAATCCGCATTTATTTATGCCGATATAACCGGCATGGACGTCCCCGAAATAGAACGTTTATTATCCGAGGCGGTTGAGAACAGGCCCAGTGCCACAAATGCCTCGCTCAATCTCTACGTTTACAACGGCAAAATCGTCTGTGGCGCAAGAGCCGTTATGCCCGCCAACGCAAGATTCATCGCTCACATCGGGGCCGATGCCATAGCCGCAGGTTTCAGCGAAAACGAATGGAAGCTCATCGTCGAAAAAACCTTCTGGATTTTAAAAGACAGAAACAGCGAACCCTGCGATTTCAAACAGCGGCGCAGAGAACAGAGACTTCAATACCGAAGCGGAATCTGGTTCAGTCCCGCCAACGGCAGCAAAACATGGCAGGGCCAGATGCTCGACATCAGCAGCGGCGGAATGGCCTTTACCTGTTATAACAGACGTTCCTGCCCGGATGTCGGCCAATCGATTACCGCCCATTTCACTCTTCCATGGTTTACCCCTGACGGCAATATTCAAAATCGAAAATTTACACGAACCGCGAAAATATGCCGCATAAACAACGAGAACAGTTTTCTAAAACGAATAGCGGTACAGTTTGCCGAGTCTCTGCCGTTCAAACCAGCAGAGCAGAAACTGCCCAACGACGCCGACGTAACCATCCTCGAACCGGTATAAACCCGATTTCCCCCTTTAATTCATCTTTCTGCACTCTTGCTTTAGCGCCGCCTTCCTGTACAATATATCCGCAATGTTGTGCGTATTGAAGGAACGAAAAAATGAAAAAAACGGCGTTAGTATCAGTTATATTATTATTTGCGGCAGGCTGTCAAAGCGTTTATTACGGCACAATGGAAAAATTCGGCAAGTACAAGAGGGATATTCTCGTTGACCGTGTAAAAAATGCCCGCGATGCGCAGGAGGAAACAAAGGTACAATTCACCTCGGCGCTGGAACAGTTTAAAAGCGTTGTAAACGTACCCACCGGCCGGTTGCAGGAAAAATACGATACGCTTAAAAGCGAACTCGATAAGAGCGAATCCAAAGCCTCAGCCGTTAAAAAACGCATTGCCGATGTTGAAGATGTCGCAAAGGCATTGTTTGACGAATGGACAAAGGAGCTTGACCAGTATAGCAATGCCGACTTGAGAGCGGAAAGCAAAAAGAAGCTCGACCAGACCCAACAGAGATATACGCAATTGATTGGCGCGATGAAAAAAGCCGAGACTAAAATCGAGCCGGTTCTTTCGGCGTTTCGCGACCAGGTATTATTCTTAAAGCATAACTTAAACGCGCAGGCCGTCGCTTCGCTTCAAAGCGAAGTAACTACGATGGAAGCTGATATAAGCAAATTGATAGCGGAGATGGAAAAATCAATCGCCGAAGCAGACAGCTTCATCAAAACTATGCAGGAATAAATGAGAGAATCCTCCCAAATGCTAATTGACAAAGGCTTAAAAGAATTGCGGCAGGAAAACTGGCCTGCTGCACTTGCTTATTTCCAAAAGGCAACAGAGGAGAATCCAGATGATGCCGAGGCATACTATAATCTTGGGGTTACATACGGCAGTCTTGGCCGCTATCAGGATGCCATAGAAGCCTATAAGCAGGCCATAAGAATCAAGCCGGATTATGCCAAGGCACATAATATGCTTGGCGTTACGTATTTTGCAATTGGCGATAATGGTGCAGCTTTAGAAGAGTATAAAATCTTAAAAACTTTGGACGCGGAACTGGCAAACAAATTGTTTAACTTGATTAATAAGTAAGTGTTCCCGAACCCGCTACACTTTTACTGCTTGCTTCGGTAGCTTGGCTTTGTTAAGAAAAGCAAGTATGTATCGATATATCACGAATCAGAACTGAATAGAAGAAATCTTTTGTGAAATGTGAACTTTGTAAAATGTCATACGTTCTGGAAAATCCAGAGGATGTCCAGGCGCATCAGGAATATCACGACAAGGTAGTTAATGGTCTTGCGCTTCCTTCGAAAAGCGATTGTGTTATCTGGTCACAGGATGATATGCGAATAATTGTTGTAAACGGGCTATCACCACTAGAACAACGTCGGCAAGCAGAAGAGATTGCTATACTTGCAAGGAAAGATACACAGTACGGCGCGGAAGTACTTTTTGGTGAAAGTGAATTAGAAACTCATGTTTTTTTGTTGCACAGACAAAATCGCGCCATCGGTTTACTAATCATGGAAAAACGTGATCATATATGTCAAACCTCTTGGGCTGATTGGGATGCTGGTAAAAAACCAAAGGAACTATTGGCACATCCTCCTATTTGGAGTATTTGCTTTATTTGGATTCTTCAGCGTTATCGTGGTTCCCACTTGGGGCAAACCATGATTAATGAGGTAGTTGCTTATCTTGGGAGCAACTTTGAAACTATTGGGTGGTACACACCATTTACACCTTCTGGAAAAGCTTTGGTTCGCAGATGCTGTCCAAAAATGTTTTATATTGCCAAGTGACATATAGAAATTACAAACTTTTAAGAGGAAATAACAAGGTCATTGGGGCTGTTGAAAAAATTCCACCTTTGATGACCTTAATTAAAAATTAAGAATTTAAAATTATCTTTGTGTCTTAGTGACTTCGTGGCTATTTGCCGTGTTTTCTCAAGTGAATTTGAATAATCATAATATCCGCAGGCGTGATTCCGCCGATTCTGCCTGCCTGGCCCAATGTCGCAGGCTTGAACTTTTTTAATTTCTCTCTCGCCTCGGCTCGAAGATGTTCTATTTTGTCATAGTCAAGCGTATCGGGCAGTTTTAATTTTTCGCTCTTTTGAAACTGCGCAACCGACTTTTGTTCTTTTACGAGGTACCCTTCGTACTTAGCGTCCGTCATTACGCTTTCGATAATATCGCCCCGAAGGCCCAACGCCGCAACTTCCGGCATTTCTGAAATCTTTTTGCCGCCCGCTTCGTCAGGCCGTTTAAGCAGTTCCCAAAGTGACTTTCCATCTTTGCGAGTATTCTTCAAAAAATCACTAAAGGCATTAACCTGCTCAAGCGTCTGCTGAAATCTTTCCCAGCGCCGGTCTCCGACGAGACCTATATCTCTGCCGATTTGCGTAAGTCTCCTGTCTGCGTTATCGCTTCGCAGACACATTCTCCATTCCGCCCTCGATGTGAACATCCTGTAAGGCTCATCGATTTCTCTTGTCAGTAAATCGTCAATCATCACGCCGATATACGCCTGGTCGCGCCGCAGAACCAACGGTTCTTTATTATCGAGCATCCTTGCCGCGTTAATCCCAGCCATAATTCCCTGACCGGCCGCTTCTTCGTATCCGCTTGTGCCGTTGATTTGTCCCGCAAGAAACAACCCTTTGATTTTTCTCGTCTCAAGGCTCGGCTTTAATTGTATCGCCGGACAATAGTCGTATTCGATTGCGTATGCGTAATGAACAATTTTTGCGTTTTCAGTTCCCGCCATAAGTTTTATCATCTGCTCCTGAACATCTTCCGGCACGGATGTGCTTATCCCGTTGCAGTAGATTGTTCTTACCTCTTCGTCTTCGGGTTCGAGAAATACCTGGTGTTTGGTCTTATCGGCGAACCGCATAATTTTCGTTTCGATGCTCGGGCAGTATCTCGGCCCGGTAGTTTTTATCTGCCCCGTATAAAGCGGCGCACGCCCAAGATTATCCATCAGCAGTTTATGAATTTTTTCATTCGTATATGTTATCCAGCACGGAACCTGTCTTTTCGTTATCGAATCGGTCATAAAAGAAAACGGCGAAGGCTTGTCGTCTCCGCACTGAATTTGTGTTTTATCGTAATCGATTGTTTTCGCGTCGAGTCTTGGCGGCGTACCGGTTTTCAATCGTTTTACTTCTAATCCGAGTTTAGCCAGACAATCTGACAATTCATTTGCCGGCAGCTCATCGAGTCTTCCGCCCGGCCATTGTTTTGTGCCCGTATGCATTATCCCTTTAAGGAATGTCCCCGTTGCGATAATTACCGCCCGGCAATTGAAAATTCTGCCGTCAGTGCAAAGGACACCTTTGACCTGATTATTTTCGACTAAAATTTCCGCGACCAATGCTTCGACGATTGTAAGGTTAGGCGTTTGTTCGAGCAGATTGCAAATGCACGCCGAATATTTGTATTTATCTATTTGTGCCCGAGGCGATTGAACTGCTGCGCCTTTTGAACGGTTCAGGAGTCTGAATTGTATTCCTGTAGCGTCTGTGGCGAGACCCATAAGGCCGCCCAGTGCGTCTATTTCTTTTACGATTTGTCCTTTTGCGATTCCGCCGATAGCAGGATTGCAGCTTGCCTTTGCGATTGTGTCTTTGCTGATGGTTACCAGCGCCGTTTTGCACCCGATTTTCGCCGCCGCGTGTGCCGCCTCGGCCCCGCCGTGTCCTCCGCCGATTACTATACAATCAAATTTATTCGTATCCGCCTTATTATACATATTAAATCATTTTTAATCTGCGTAATCAGCGATTAAAAAACTGTGTATATTCGTGTTCATTCGTGGTTAATTCCCTTTTTTGTGTCTTCGCCTGTCCCGCCATAGCTTTTAGCGACGGCGGATGCCTTGGTGGCTATTTCGATATCGCAACGGCCGAAGCCATAACAAAATTCGCCGTATGACTGATAGTCAGGCTTATATCACCGATATTCATTTTCGACGCGATTTTTTTCACTTCCCCGCTAAGCGTTACCTCCGGCTGGCCGAGCGGATTATTTATTATTTCGATATCCGTCCAGGCGATTTTGCCCCGCCAGCCTGTGCCGAGCATTTTAAGTATCGCTTCTTTCGCCGCGAATCTGCCCGAAAGTCTCTCAATTCGGTTTTTCACCTTCAGCGCCTGCTCCTGTTCGGTCTGCGTGAAAACCCTGTCGAGAAAATGACTGTCGTGCCGCTTAAGCATCTGCTCGATTCGCGGACAGTCAACCAAATCTATGCCGTGAAATATCTTTTGCATTTTCCTGTTTCTTTATTTTTTTAAATTCTCCGTGTTCTCTGTGGCTTTTATTCCTTCTATTTCTTTGCCTGCAGGTTCTGCCATGCGTTTTCTGCGCAGTACTCGATAAAGCCTTCGGCGTAAGACAAATCAACCTGCTCTATTATTTTATTCATCATATCGTCGACTATTTTTTTGTGTTTTTCGTACATCATTCTCGCTTCGACTTCTTCCTGAACCTTTTCGAAAGGTTCGCAGGTCGCCGCCTGTCTGCTTTCAAGTTTTATAATAAAAATATGACCTTTAGTAACCACAGGCTCGGAAATCTGTCCTGCGCTCATATTTTCCACAGCTTTTTCAATCGCATTATAAGGTGGCGCAAGCGAACCCGGCGTAATCGGGGGCCACAGGCCGCCATCTTGTCTCTCCGAGCCATTCGAATATTTCTTCACAAGTTCCGCGAAATCCTCGCCGTTCTTAATCTTTCCAGAAATCTCCCAAGCAAGTTCCTTCGTCTTCTGTTCCGCCATTTCATTCGTGGTGTTGGCGTCGATAAAATTTCCAATTTCAAGGTCTATAAGCCTGAACGCTATTTGGGCCTTTTTGGCATAGAATTCGTCTTTTATCTTATTGTAATATTCCACCAGTTCGGAATGAGTCACCGGCTTTTCTATTTTTATTTCCTGCGATACGAACGACTGCACAAGAATTGCCCTTCTCTGCTGCTGATAAAAATCCCGCCAGTTAGTGCCCATACTTTTCAGCATTTTTTCGACCGTAGCGTAATCCCCGCCGCATTTCGCGATAAACTTCTGCACCTCTTCTTCGACTATTTTATCGATGACGGCCTGGTCTACATTTTCAGGCAGCGCCTCCTTGGCCTTTTCATAAAGCCTGATATCGGCTATTTTTTGTACGAGAACGCTTCCCAGCAGCGGCTTTGCTGCCGCGTTGAACTTCGGATAATCCATCTGCTGCGCAAGTTTTTTCAGATGTTCCTGCACCGGCTCTATTATTTCATCTGCCGTTATCGCGGATGAGTCTATCGACAGCACGAGTCCGCCGGACGGCTTCGGCATTGTGGGCATTTCATCAGGCGGCGTTATCGCAGCCAGCCGTTTTTCGTCAACATCGCTTTTTTTCGTTTCACCTTCGCAGCCGTAAAACCACGTCAGCATACAGCATAACACCAGCAATTTAATCATTGTCTTTGCGTTCATACAAATTTCCTGTTAATTCTGGTTAGCCCTCACTCCTGCGGTGGGGGGCGTTAGAAAATGATTATAGTTTGGATTGCGCCTTTTTGCGAAGAATTTTTCTTAAAACTGCGCAAATGGTATCCGGCTGGAAATAATTGTCTTCGAGCCGTATATGTACGGTCAGCGGGTCGGGAATCCTCACTTTCCCCGGTGCTTTGGCGAACAAGACGCCTATCTTTCCGGCAAAATCCTTCTCGAACGAGAAAATCACATCGCTGCCGTCGGTTGTAATCGCCCGTACCCCGGCCGCCGAGGCAAGGGTTCTTATCTCGGCAAGTTCCAGCAGTTTTTGTACTTCCGGACAAATCTTTCCGAACAGGTCCCCGAGTTCCTCTTCCAGTTGAGCCAAATCCTGCGATGTCCTTGCCGCCGCGATTCGCCGATAAACATTCATCCGCTGCGAATCCGATTGTATATAATTTCTCGGTATATAAATTGAAAAGCCCAAATCTATAACCGTAGCGGGTTCTTTCGCCGGCGGCTCTTTCTTCAATCTTCTCACCGCCTCGGCCAGCAGCCTGCAGAAAAGTTCGTACCCGACGGTATTTATATGCCCCGACTGTTCCGGCCCCAGTATATTTCCCGCCCCGCGGATTTCAAGGTCGCGCAGCGCAATTTTAAATCCAGCCCCGAGCTGCGAATATTCCTCTATCGCCTTGAGTCTCTTTACCGCTACTGGACTGATGCTCCTGCCCCGCGGAAGCATAAAATACGCGTAAGCCCTGTGCTTGAACCTGCCGACTCTGCCGCGAAGCTGATGAAGCTGCGCCAGCCCGAACCTGTCTGCGTCATTTATAATAATCGTATTGGCGTTCGGAATATCGATACCCGATTCGATTATCGCCGAGCAGATAAGCACATCTATTTTGCCCAGCACAAATTCAATCATCGCTTTTTCAAGCTGATGTTTGGGCATTTGTCCGTGCGCAATTGTTGTTTTTATGCCGGGCAGAAGTTTCTGAATCTCATCGGCGAATTTTTTTATCGTCTGCACCCTGTTATGAACGAGAAATATCTGCCCCTGCCGGTTAAGCTCGAAAACTATCGCTCTTTTTATAATTTCCGCGTCGAATTTTTTCACCTGTGTAACAACAGCCCGCCTGTCCAGCGGCGGAGTCGCCAGCGAACTTATATCCCGCAGCCCCAGCATCGCCATATGAAGCGTTCTCGGTATCGGTGTCGCCGTCATCGTCAGAATATCGACGTTGACCCGCATCTTTTTCAGCTTTTCCTTATGCTCGACCCCGAACCTCTGCTCTTCGTCAATTATCAACAGCCCCAAATCTTTAAATCCGACATCGCTACTGAGCAGCCTGTGCGTCCCGATAAGAATATCTACCCTTCCCTGTTTGGTACGCTTGATTATTTCCGTAGCCTGCGCCTTTGTCTTGAAACGGTTGACCGATTCCACCGATATCGGAAAATCCGCGAACCTCTGCGTAAACGTTCTTTCGTGCTGAATGCACAAAACCGTCGTCGGCACAAGAACGGCGACCTGTTTGCCCGCTTCTATCGCCTTGAACGCTGCCCGCATCGCAAGTTCTGTTTTTCCATAACCTACGTCGCCGCACAACAACCTGTCCATCGGCATTGGTTTTTGCATATCGGTTTTTATTTGTTCGACTGCGATTATCTGGTCCGGCGTCTCCTGATACAGGAACGATTCTTCGAATTCTCTCTGCCAGTTCGAATCCGCCCCGTAAGTAATGCCCTGCATACTTTGGCGTTTCGCCTGTATTTCAAGCAGTTCCGCCGCCAAATCATTTACCGCCGCGGCGACTTTATTTTTCTGCCGCTCCCATTTCTTCGTCCCGATTTTACTAAGCTTGGGCCTGACAGCGGTTGTGCCGATATATTTCTGAACAAAACCGATATTCTGAACCGGCACATGAATCTTAACTTCGTCTGCGTATTGAAGCGTCAGGAACTCGCACTTTTGCCCCGCTTTGTCTATTACCTCACCGCCCTTGAATTTTCCTATGCCGTAATTTATATGAACGACATAATCTCCTTTTTTTAGTTCCGCTGCCGAATCAATTCCGACCGCTGCGCCTATCGGCCGTGTAGTTCGCCGGATTATCGCCTGACCGAACAATTCGTGATGTGTTGCTATAATTGTTTTCAGCTCTTCAATTATAAATCCCCGATGAACAAACCCGACCGGCAAATGAATATTTTGTTTAGCCCCCACCCCTGCGGTGGGGGTTCGTTTATCTTCATTAATTATTTCTTCTATTCGCTTTACCTCGGCTCCCGTTTCGCAATAAAGACAAACATCCCAGCCGTCTTCTGCGAGCCTGGTCAACTCCTGCAGTGCTTCTCTGTGTCCGGCCCATACCGGCCCGCTTTTATGTTCGAACTGCTGCGTACTTTTTATGCGCAGCTCGATATTTTCAGGGTCGTCGCCGAACCTGCTGATTGAAACCTGCTTAAACGTGGAAATCTTTTTGTATATCTCGTTCCACGTATAAAGACCTTCCGGCCTTTCGACTCTCTGGATAAAAACATCCGCCACTTCCTGAACTTCGCTCGGCTCCTGGATAAAGATAATCGTCTCCGGGTCGATAATATTCAAAAACATCGTCTGGTTGTCTCTGTCATTATCAAGAATCGCCGATGTAATTGTAATGCTGTCGATATGTCCCGATGACCTCTGCGAATCAAGGTCGATTGTTCGTATGCTTTCGATTTCATCGCCGAAAAATTCAACTCTTATAGCTATCGGCTGATTAGACTGTGCCGAGACAGGGGTATAGATATCGATTATGCCGCCTCTTCTGACGAACTGTCCCGGCAAATCAATCTGCGCGACCGCTTCGAACCCGTTATCGACCAGCCACTGGCACGCCTTATCCATTTCGACCGTTTGGCCTTTTTGCAGTGCCAGTCCTTTTTCGATAAGTTTTTCCGGCCTCGGCACCGGCTGCATCAGCGCCTGTATCGACGTCGAAATAATTCCCTGGTTATTGTTTAGCCCCCACCCCTGTGGTGGGGGTTGTTTCAATGCCATTTTCAAAACTAATCTTGCCCTTGCCGAACTAATTTCATCGGTAGCGTCTATGAGTTCTTCGCCCGCCCGGCCCGGCAGCGTTTCAATATTCCTGCCGCTGACCTGTCCTCCGTAGTCCTCTCTTTTATTTGCTGCGACTTTATCAGGGCCGAAAGCCTCACAGGAAATAGAAGCTTTAGCAGAGGAAGACGAAGGATGGAATGCCATAAGGTCATCGACGACATCGTCGCTGTCGTCCAGATGTGGGCTTATATATAGGATTGGCTTTTTTAATTGCTGGTGAATATGTCCTGCCAATAAAGGCGCAAAGGATCCCCACGTCCCGGCAATTTTTACCGCCCTGTGGTGAGCTTGTCGAACCGCCCCTTTATCATCGGCCTTTAATTGCGAGATTACCTCTTGAACGCTCTTTAGTTGTCCTAAATCCACTATTATTAAAAATTGAAGTTTACCCGCCTATGGCGGGAATGAGAATTCGTTTTTGGTTTGGATAACGGTAATGTCATGTGTTTCGGTTTCGTGATTGGTTTGATGTTACCGAAACATAATAACAATAACGACTAACGCGACGTTACCGATACCATTACCGACACCTGGATTCTTAAATCTTCAATCTTAAATTTGTATTAATCGCCAAAGCACGTATTAACTGCCCTTGCTGCCTTTATCAACGGGCTGTCTTTCGGCACAGTTCTCGTCTTGCCCGCGACCTGTGAAAGCGGAACGCTCGAAAGCTTGTTATTTTTCAGTACAACCAATTGGTTTTTCGCGCCGCTCACTAATAATTCCATCGCCTGATAACCGAAACTTGTTGCCAGTATCCTGTCCCAAGGCGTAGGTGTGCCTCCGCGCTGGATATAACCTAAAGTTACGCTGCGGGTTTCAAGTTTTGTTAATTGTTCTATTTGCTCGGCAATTTTATTTGCTATTCCGCCCAGCCGTATCGGCTCAGGACTGTAAGCGACCGTTTTACTGACGACCATTTCTCCGCCCAGTTCTTTCGCACCTTCGGCGACAACTATAATGCTGTAGCTTTTGCCTTTGCTGTTCCGCTGCTGAACGAATCGGCAGATGCTGTTTATTTTATATGGAATTTCCGGAATAAGAATCACATCGCTTCCACTTGCCACTCCCGCGTGTAGTGCAATCCATCCTGCGTATCTGCCCATCACCTCGACTACCATAACGCGATGATGTGAGCTTGCCGTGGTTCGCAGTTTATCTATCGCTTCCGTCGCCGTTGTTACCGCCGTATCGAATCCGAAAGTTACGTCAGTACCCCAAAGGTCATTATCGATTGTTTTCGGAACGCCTATAATCGTCAGTCCCTTTTTAGCAAGTATTGCTGCGCTGGTCATCGTCCCATCGCCGCCGATGCAGATTAGTGCATCGATTTTTTTCTGCTTCAGTGTCTTTATGCATTCGCCGGACAAATCTTTATATACTATTTTTCCTGCTTTATTAGTAACCGGATACCGTGATGGATTTGTCGTATTATTGGAGCCAAGTATCGTCCCGCCCATTTCGAGAATATTGCTTACATCTTCATAGCTTAGCGGATGTATCCTTTTTTCAATAAGGCCGAGATATCCGTCTTCGATTCCCCAGACTTTCATCCCGTGTTTCGAGATTGCTGTTTTTGTTACTGCGCGTATAACTGCGTTAAGGCCCGGACAATCCCCCCCGCCCGTCATCACTGCTATAGTCTTGATTTTGTGTGTCATAATTATCCTTGGTTAGCCACGTCATTACTATGGCGAGGTCATCCATATATATTTGTCGTCATTTAAAAATCAACAAAATCAGCGCAACCTGTCCGCTATAGTCCGCCTGCCCTACATAGCACATAGTGCGACGGAGGGTTAGCCATGGCACCATAGGTGGGACGACGGCGGATCAGCGATTAAACATTCCGTATTTTCGCGCCTTAGTGCCTTAGTGGCTACTATTTCGCCGCAGCGATTGATTTTTTAGCCGCTGCCGCAGTCGCGTCCGCCGTAATGCCGAATTTCTCGTAGCATACTTTATACGGTGCCGAAACGCCGAATCCGCTCATACCGATAAATTCGCCGTTATCGCCGATATATCTTTCCCATCCCATCTTAATACCGGCCTCGACCGCCACTCTCGCCTTAACGCTCGGTGGAAGCACTGAATCTTTATATGCTTTATCCTGCGCCTCGAACAGTTCCCAGCTCGCAAGATTTACAACTTGTGCCTTGATATTTTCAGCCGCAAGTTTCTCCGCGGCCTTCATTGCGATTTCCAGTTCCGACCCGACACCGATAAGTATCACATCAGGCTTATCCTGTTTCACAACAACATAACCGCCTTTTGCGATATTCGACGCCGCCGGGTATTTAGTCCTGTCCAGCGTTTGCAAATTCTGTCTCGTTAGCAACAGTGCCACCGGCCCGCTCGTATGTTCCAGCGCGATTTTCCAGCAGTATGCAGTTTCGTTCGCGTCCGCCGGCCGCAGCACAAGCATCTTCGGTATCGCGCGCAGCACGGCGATATGTTCGATCGGCTGATGTGTCGGCCCGTCTTCGCCAAGACCGATTGTATCGTGTGTGAATACGAATATAGTTTTATAGCCGCTCATCGCCGCCATTCTCACCGCCGGCTTCATATAATCGAAGAAGCAGAAGAACGTCCCGCCATATGCGCGAAGCAAATCGCTTGTGCCGATACCGTTCATAATTGCCGCCATCGCGTGTTCGCGAACTCCGTAGCGGATATATCGTCCTGTCGGTTTATCTTTCTGGAAATCCTCAACGCCTTTGAACTTCGTATTATTCGATGGCGTCAAATCAGCAGACCCGCCAAGTATCAGCGGCATATTCGGCATTAGCGCGTCCAGTGTCTTGCCAGATGCCGTTCTTGTCGCCATTGGCTCGGCCGGGAACGTCGGCAGATTCGTAATTTCCGGATATGGATTGGTAATCAGTTTCGCAAGTTCAGGATATTTTTTGGAATAGTTTTTAAATTGTTCGTTCCATTGTTTTTCCAGTTGTGCGCCTTTTACTCTTTCCTTCTGCGTATGTTCGAGCACTTCCGCCGGTACAACGAATGTCTTTTCAGGGTCCCAGCCGAAGTTTTTCTTTATCAGTTTAATCTCATCCTCGCCCAGCGGCGCTCCGTGTGCTGTGTGCGTATCCTGAAAATTAGGACTCCCATATCCGATATGCGTCCGAAGATTGATTATGCACGGCCGGTTCTTTTCCGCCTGTGCGTTCTTCAGCGCCTTCTCGAACGACACCATATCGTTACCATCTCCTCCTACAACCTGCACGTACCAGTTATACGCCTCGAATCTCTTTGCCCTGTCTTCGCTGAACGAAAGGCTTGTATTCCCATCGATTGAAATATGGTTGTCATCGTAAATCACAATTAATTTATTCAAACCGAGATGTCCTGCCAGTGAGCAGGCTTCAGATGATACGCCTTCCTGCAGGCAGCCGTCGCCGGCGACAACGTAAATGTTGTAATCGAAAAGATTCGAGCCGTCTTTATCGAAATATGCCGCAAGGTATTTTTGCGCCAGCGCCATACCAACCGCGTTGCTGATTCCCTGACCCAGCGGGCCTGTCGTCGCTTCGACCCCTGCCGTATGACCGTACTCCGGATGGCCCGGCGTCTTGCTGCCCCACTGTCTGAAATTTTTCAAATCCTCAAGGCCCAAATCATAACCGGTCAGATACAAAAGCGAATACAGCAGCATACTTCCATGACCTGCACTCAATACGAACCTGTCCCTGCCGAGCCATTTCGGGTTGGCGGGATTATGCTTCATATATTTCGTCCATAGCGTATATGCCGCCGGCGCCATTCCCATCGGCATTCCCGGATGGCCGGACTTGGCTTTCTGCACGCCGTCCATCGATAAAAATCTGATTGTCTGAATACATTTTTCGTCAAGTTCGTTCAAACCCGGATTCTTCTGCATAACTGGTCCTTTTGTTCTGTCCAAAAAAATGGTTTAGGTTAGCCCCCACCCCTGCGGTGGGGGGTTTGAAAGACCGGCATATTAAGGCATATAGAAAAGGTTGTCAATTATTGAAGGGTATAGGGTGTAGGGTATAGGGGATAGGGTGAAAGAAAAAAACGGATATAAGTCGTTATTTGTTATATAATTAGTGAAATTATTTAAAAATCTGTAAAATTTACACAAAATTTCCTTGATTTATTAATGAAATATGTTAAAATACACCCTTGTTAAATGAATAGTTAATAAATAACCGGCAGAACAGATTAAAACTACATTTTAAGAGTCTTGTTTCTGCCGGTTAACTTTGAAAATTAACCGCGGATTAACGCAGATGACACAGAAATATAGAAATAAAGAGATAAGGAGAAAAAAATGAAGTGGATAAAGATAGCGGTATCCACCCCCACAGTTTCCTTCGCTGTGGCAAGAAAACTAAGCGTGGGGGTCTGCGCTTCGCTCCGAAAACGTGAGCTGCAAATCGGTATTTTGAATGTTTTTATTACGGCAAAATGGGTTTGGCTGTTATATTTATAAAAAAGCGACTAATGACCGCCTATGGTGAGACTGTGGTTGTGTTTGGTGATTTTATAGATTAAGATAGCAGAAATATTTCTGAGATTTATATATTGAAAAAGACAGAGGAAATAAAAGATTAGAATATTATGATGATTACTGAAGCTATAGACGTTAACAGGTTATCAAATACACGAAGATGCCTTGTCCCTGATTAGAACTTTTCAGACTAAAAAATGGGGGAAACAGTTGGAAGTATATCTTTCAAAAATTACTACCTTAAAGGATAAATATGATAAAAACCGTAAGAAAAATAGGGTTCCGGTGAAAATAGGTAAAGGTAAAAAAATTACTCTGACACCTGGAGAGCATAATATATTGATAAAAAAAATTATTGAAGATTTTTGTGGAACATATACTCCAAGTGGTATTATTTTGTATGTAGGAGACACCGGCCTGAAATTTGGTTACTGTGACGACAAAGCTTTTGAAGAGATGGGATTAAAAATTGATACTCATGGCAAGATGCCGGATGTGGTTATAAATTATAAAGAAAAAGATTGGGTTGTATTAGTCGAAGCCGTAACAAGTCATGGTCCCGTTGACGGAAAACGTCGATTAGAATTATCAAAACTTTTTAAAGAAATTAAATCTAAGTTGATTTATGTGACTTGTTTTCTTAAAAAATCAGATTTGGCAAAGTATGTTTCTGAAATATCTTGGGAAACAGAGGTTTGGGTTGCCGAAAACCCAACACATTTAATCCATTTCGACGGCGAGAGATTTTTGGGGCCTTACGATGAATAAAGTTACCAAAAGATAGGCCGTTGCGATTAGGAAAGTGTGCCGGAAAAAAGGTAGGGACGCTTTATATATACATATATACGGGCACAAAAGAGGCGGAAATAAGAGTAGCAGTTAGTAGTTAGCAAGTCTTAAAAAATTAATTCTCAGAACCAATTGTTAGATGCTGCGCATTATGAAAAATCCAAAATACAAAATCAGAAAAGTCGCCGGCAAACCTGTCAAACTAGATGTGGATGTTTTTTATAATCCGAGAATCCTCAATTCCAGTTTGATGATTGTTGGCGGTCGTCGTGTTACTGTTTGCGATTACAAACATAAAAAATATTTCTCGCTTCCGAGATTTATACTCAAAGCAAAGAAGAACCAGATTGTTGACCACATAAACAGGAACACTCTCGACAATCGCAGATGTAATCTCCGAATCGTTAATGCAAGACAGAGTGCGCTCAATCGCAGGCTCAAATCCAATACCGGCCGCATCGGAGTTTCAAAAACAAAACGCACCAAAAGAGATAATAAGCATTATTACGAGGCTTATTTCCAGCCCAAAGCCGGCAAAAGAAAAACATTCTGTGCGCCTCTTACGCCTAAAGGCCTGATTCTCGCCGCCCTGGTAAGAGATAGATTCGTCCTCGAAAGCGGCGACGAGGATTACACTCCGTTGAATTTCCCGTTATTTAAAAACGACCCTTTTAAAACTATTTTATTAAGGAGCGACTTAAATGAGTACAAGCAGGCAATTAGTTCGAAAAACAGATTTCGGCCGTGAGGATTTAGCAGGCGTTTTGGGTATTGGTAACGGTAACGTCGCGTGTTTCGGCATAGTATGGCGGTATTGAAAAACAGGACACCACAACGATAACGATTAACATAACCTTACCAATACCGAAACCCAAAACGATTTTTCAAAGGCTGCCTTTCATCTGTCCCATGTTTTGACTCAAGCTCAAATGTTTGAACCAGGAACGCAGTCTTATTTCAATTGACAACGTCCTATAATCGGGCCGTGGTTGTTCGGGCACTGAAAACTATTTTTTTGCAGCAAATTAACCCCTTTAAAACAATAGAGTTACAAGCACCGATTTTATCTGCTTTTGTTTCTGTTTCTCATAAAAAGTCGCTTTTATATTTTGACGATAAAACGTTCAGGAACGAACTTTGTCAGTTCAGAAGGCTTACGGAGTATAAAAAATGCACAAGGCAAAAAAACTGTCGCCGATGATTATAACGGTTCTTACGATTGCGTTAAGTTCCGCTGCCATAACCACGCTCTGGTTTTACTCCAGCTCTGACAATCCGGGGAACAGTTTAAAAACATTCAATCTGACGATGCTGATTATTCCGGTTTCCATTTGCATCGGAATATTTTTCATTTTGTCGCGGTATATATCGGAACTGAAAGAATCACATCTGCGCCAGTTTCAGCTTGAACAGGACGTTCAGCAGCGCAACGCTGAGATTGAGACCGAAAAAGCCCGTGCAGAAGCCGCGCAGTTCCAGACCGAGCAGATAAACAGGCAGCTTCAGCTTTCCGTCAGTCACGCTGATAAAATAGCGCAGCAGGCGATGGAGGCCGGCAGGGCCAAGGGCGAGTTTCTCGCAAATATGAGTCATCAGATTCGCACGCCTATGAACGCGATAATAGGTTTCAGCGAAATGCTCTCCGAGGAAAATCTCAGTCAGGACCAGAAAAACCAGATAAAGATAATTCGCGACAGCGGCAGAAATCTGCTGCAGCTTATTAATGACATACTGGACTTTTCAAAAATCGAGACCGGCCGGCTCGATGTGGACGTCGTGGATGTTCCCGTTGAAAATATTCTTGCGGCGATAGAATCGCTTATGAGGCCGGCGGCAACCGAAAAAGAACTGGAATTTGAAATCAAACGTATTCAGCCTCTGCCGTATTCCATTCATACCGACCCGTCGAGGATAAAGCAATGCCTGACGAATCTTGTCAGCAACGCGATAAAATTCACTGAAAAAGGCCACGTTTATGTCAATGTTTCAGGCGAAAAACAGGGCGACAAAACCTTTGTCAGATTCGACATCGAAGATACAGGCGTCGGCATAGCCGCTGAGAAGCTCGACTATGTATTTGAGCCGTTTGCGCAGATTGAAAATGAAAGCACTACGGATCGTCAGTTCGGAAATACAGGACTGGGACTGGCTATCACACGGCATATCGCCGAACTGCTTGACGGAAAAATAACCGTCCAAAGCGCCATCGCCAAAGGTTCGACATTTTCACTGTACGTTCCGGCGGTCGTCGAAACCAAAACTTTTGAAAGCGATAGAAATGTCTCGATACTCAAAACTGCCCCTGCAAAAACCGGTGGTGCTGCGAATAAACTCACAGGAAATGTTCTTGTCGCGGAAGACAGCCCCACCAACCAGACGCTGATTGAGCTTTTACTCAAGAAGCTCGGGCTGGGCGTTACAATAGTTGAAAATGGTATGCAGGCCGTCCAAAGTGCATCCACGAAAAAATTTGATGTTATCCTGATGGATATTCAAATGCCGGTAATGAACGGCTACGAGGCGACAAGGCAAATCAAAAAACTCGGCCTGACAATTCCCGTAATAGCTCTTACTGCCTGTGCGATGAAAGGCGACGACCAGAAATGTTTCGCCGCTGGCTGCAGCGACTATCTCGCAAAACCGATTGACAGAAAAAAACTTGTTGAAACTCTGGCTAAATATCTTCCTGAGCAAACACAAGCTCCGGAAGTCATGCAAACAAAACCACTTGATATACAGGACAAACCACAGGAGAACATTATGCAGAACAACGAACCAGCACCAGCAGAAACCGGCGAAATTGAAATAGACTGGAACCTTCTGACGGAACGCATAGGCGATGAGGAGCTTATCGACGAAATAATACCTGTCTTCCTGAAGGACAATACTGAAAGGATGCAACTGCTCGCTGAGGCGGTAAGAAAGAACGATTCTCGGGAAGTTAATTTTTATGCCCATTCGCTAAAAGGCGCTTCCGGCACAATTGGTGCATCGAAAATCTCCGACCTCGCGAAGATTCTCGAATCTGCCGGCCGGAATCAGCAGACAGAACAATATGCCCCGCTTTTTGAGCAGATTAAGACTCGTTTCGACAACCTCTCTGCTCTTCTGGCCAAAAGCGACTGGAAGCAGGTTGTAAAGGATTACGCAGGCAGTCATCATCTGTCCTGAGCGCCCCTGTCTGTCCTGTCTATCCGCGGCAGAGGAGAAATTGCGTCAAAACCAGATTTAGTGGAATATATTATCTTCATATTCCACGTTTACCTTTCAGGATAATTGCCTGCTCGGCGGTACCGCCTTGTGATGGATTGTTCTTTATCGTTTCACCATTATTAAGCATCTCTCCGGCCGGTCTTTATATTGACTTTTGCCTTTCTACCGACTACCATAGGCAAATCTTTGGCCGAGTGGCGGAATGGCAGACGCTGAGGACTTAAAATCCTCTGCCCGTAATTGGGCGTGTGGGTTCGAATCCCACCTCGGCCAAATATTTTGTCCGGTGCGGTGCGGCAACGACTGTATCAGGCAGACAAGACCTTTGAGCTGACGGGAGAATCCTTGGCAGAACAAAAAATCAAAGCAGTACTATTCGATATCGGCGAAACCCTGCTAAATTTCGGGAAAGTCGATGTCGCAGCTCTCTTTAAAGAGGGCGGGAAGCTCGCACACAACTTCCTCGAAAAACTGGGCCAGCCAACAGGCTCAGTCCGAATGTTCCTCCTAAAACATCTGATAATAATCCACGCCTTTAATGTATGGTCAAATATCGTAAAAAGAGATTTCGATTCATTCGAAGTCCTAAAAAAAATCGAACAGAAAAAAGGAGTCAAACTAACGCCGCAGCAATGGCAGGACTTCGCATGGTGCTGGTACGAACCATTAAGCAAACTGGCACAAATCGAATCCGATATAAAACAAACACTGGATAAACTAAAACAAGCGGGAATAAAACTCGGTATA
The DNA here is from genome assembly GCA_041652575.1 of Phycisphaerae bacterium. Classification (NCBI taxonomy): domain Bacteria; kingdom Pseudomonadati; phylum Planctomycetota; class Phycisphaerae; species Phycisphaerae bacterium. The sequence continues at coordinate 44,997 of JBAZHC010000005.1, forward strand.
CTTTCAAATACATTTTTAAACGCCGTAACACTCGAAAAACACCTGGCACAACTGGAAATACTGGATTTCTTCCCAGTCAGAATCTACTCCTACCAATTCAAATTCAGAAAACCAGACGGCAGAATCTTTCTCGAAGGAGCAAAAAGAATGCAAACCGAGCCGGAAAATATACTCTTCGTCGGCGATAGACTCGATACAGACGCTGCCGGCGCATTAGGAGTAAATATGCTCGCCGTGATAAAAAAAACCTATCTAAATACAACACAACAAATACCCGAAAATGTAATAAAAATCGAACGATTGGCAGAACTGCCGGGGATAGTGGAAAAAATTAACAGCCATAGCCACTAAGGCACCAAGACACGAAGTTTTTTAAACCACGGATTATACGGATTTCACAGATTTATCATTGTTTATTCGCTATGTTTGTATGCAGTGGCGTAAGCCATCTCCCGACGATATACTGCATACGAGCATAGATACCTGAAAATTTTTTTGTGGAGATTTTTTACGGTAGGGATTTTTTCGGGGACAGTTCGGGCGTTGTGGGTGTTTAAGATTTAACGACGACCCCCTGCCATCATACGCGTCAAGTTAAGAGTGTTGTTACTTCAATTACTGTCAGAATTCCGATCTCTTTTTCTATAAAATTCAGTCGTTTTCGTGTGTCATATGTGCAATATCGCTCTATGCTCCTTAAACATTTTACCGAACCACTGACAGCGTTAAGCAAGTGGGGTATTGCCTTAAAATTCCTGCTGATATAACGCATCAGTTTCATCAAGCTGACTATTTTTTTGCTTTCCCGACAAACCCTTTGCAGCAACGGGCTATAGATTTTTTCATAGAATAGCATGATTGCTATGAACCGGGAGATAAGTATCAGCCGTAGTTGAATCTCGCTGACAATGTGTATTTTGTCGAAACTCATATGACTCTTCCATGTTTTAAAAATTGTTTCGATTTTCCAGCGAAGGCCATACAATTCCACAAAATCGTCAACGGTAATTTCACTATTAGTCAGACTTGTTATGAAAATCGTCCAGCCCATCAGGAACAAAATCTCCTGACCAGGATTATGCCCTTTCCATTCTTCTTTGGCCTTTTGCCTTCTGCGGCCGGCAGTTTCCTGCGAGACTTCCATCGCAATCAGGCGTACCTCTATTTTGCTGTCTTTTCCAATCAACACTCTCTGATCTACTGTTCTTTGCGTATCGAGCAGTCTTAATAAATTAATCTCCTGACCGGTTTGCGGATCACAGAGAGTTGTTTTATGTCTGTAGCGACTGATAAAATCTGCTCCGGCCTTGATAATTCGTCCAAATTCAGCGACTATAAAATAGCCCCTGTCTCGCAGAATTAAATCATCAACTTTTATCATGAGTTCAGAAGCGGCGGCCTGATCGTTTTTGCTGTAGGTATCTATTGACCATTGCGTAAAAGAGCCGCAGAGCAAATCGAAAACAGACTGTATTCTGGCATTGCAAACCTTTATATGTGCATTTCTCACACCTGAAAAAACATCCATTAATCTGGAAGGCAGTTTAATTACCGTACTATCCTGGACAAGAATTCGTTTGAAGCGTCTGAATTTTGAATGAACCGAAGCGGATGCTTTGGAGTTCATTATAATTGCCGCTATCGCCTCAAAAAACAGCAGACAGACGCGATTCATTTTTTGGTGATATGCCTGACGGCTGGCAGTTGTACCGGTTTTGGCTTCAATAACGGCAGCTAAATCATTGCAGCTTACACATCCGCGAATTGCTTCGGTAATCATATACACTAAAAACTCCACGGCTTTTATTTGTCGACAACGCTTTATGAAACCTGTCTGAACGGAGAGTATGTTAATTTTTTCAAGAGTTAGTCCGGCTTTTTCAAACAGTTTGATAAGCACATTATTTTTCATTGCAAACTCCTTTTTTTTGCTTGACATTATGATTTGAGTATATATAGTATATATACTATATATAGGAAAACCACAAACTTTTTTATAGGAGATTTCAATGGGTTATAATGTTAAAATGCAGAAGGTTGAACGTCCGACAAACAAGTCGTATTATATAAATTTTCCATCGTCTATCGCCGATTCGTGTGAGATCGTAAAAGGTGAAGAGATGGAGTGGCTTGTTCAGGACAGAAATACGTTTGTGCTAAAGCGTAAAAAGAAAGCTAAATCTTTTGTGTGAAAACAATTACACACCTTAACTTGACGCGTATGCCCTACAGGGTCTATCCCTGCAGTTTTGCTACGGGCAAAACTAAGCGCTGGGGTCTACGCTCTGCTCCTCCGACGCTTCGCTCCGACAGGGCTAAATAACTGGGTGCAGGGTAAAGATTACAGATAAAAATTTAAAAACGGTGGCTGAGGCCTTTTAATTCCCCCCATTAAGCCCCTTTCAATCGCACCCTATACAGATTCAATTAATTCCGGAATAATTCTTGAAATATCAACTATTTCCACTAAATTTTTTCGGTATTGGTAATAATCATTTACATTTTTAAAACGACTCACATATTTCTCACTAAATTCTCGAAACAGTTTATTGTTATGACTTAGAACACTTTCTAACGATCTATATCCGTTAAAAAACTTAAAAGGAATATCAACTCCAAGAGTATATAAATAACGCTTTTTACTGCTTTCATATTCTGCTAATTCATAAAAATCTTTAAATAGCGAATTTTGGCGTATAGCATCCGCACCACCTCGCCAATTAATAAATTTGAATTCAGCAATTCTTTTATTGGTTTCAAGATCAAACTTGCGACCGGTATTTCCTGCGCCCAGCGAAAGATATTCGATATGCTCATCGTCATCAAGAATAGAAGGCAATGCAGCAAGAATACCTATCGTATGTATTACAATATGGATTTGAGCAGCAAGTTTTTTAACCTCAAAGGCAGAGGCTATTAAATTTGAATTTAACTCAAACTGTTCACACATTTTCTCAGATTCTTTCCGATTTAACCCCCGGAATTTCACTTCTAAAGAAAACAACTTATCAGTTAAAGATTCTCCTTCAAATTGATGAATTCTTTTAGCAGCTTTTTCGATTTCCATTGTTTTCAACTCTCTCTAATGACACAAAAATCTGATTATTATAGTTTTACCTGTTCGTATTTATTGGTCAATCTGTTGCCGTCTCCTCAAGAGTAACTATTGGGATTATAGCATTATTTTTGTTTTTTGGCAAAAATAAGTTTTAAATTTTAGACAAAACCCCGGCAAAGTATTGCCGGGGCTAACCAATTTAAAATACCCCGCGCTAACCCTTGCGCATGGTTTCCGCTTTGCTCCAACGCTTGGGGCTCGGTTGTGTTGTGAATGATTTGGGCGGAAATGAGTAAATGACAACGAACCCTGCCATATAATGGCAGGGCTAACCACTACAGATTAAAAGCCGTAGTGAATGCCGGGGTAGAGAAGATTAATGGCGAAAAGCTGGATTGGTGAAAATATATAGCCGAACACCTGCCAAACAATAATAAGGCCAATAATCGAATTTGTCGGGGTGCGAATAAACTCTTTGTATTTGTAAGCATTCTCATCGCTCAAAAAAAGCGGGACGAGAGAGCTGCCATCCAACGGCGGGACAGGCAAAAGATTGAAAACAAATAATACGAGATTCAATGTGAAAAGTATACTTACCATAACAGACAGGCCGTTTGTCCAGCCGGTATCGACGGCATCTGTTACGTGCGAAAACGAGGTGCTGTCAGGCGGAGAAAACCAGCCCGCCAAAATGCCAATACGAATGATTACGGCGGCGAGCAGAACAAGAAGCAGATTCGCGGCAGGACCGGCCAGTGCCATCATTATCTCACGTTTCGGATGACGCCGAGCCCAATCCGGGTCGAAAGGCGTGCTTGCCCAGCCAATCATCCAGCCATTAAAAAGATACGAAATAATCGGAAGCACAATCATTCCAATCGGCTCCCTCCGCATGTGGGCCAAGGGGTCGAGAGTTACAAGGCCGTGGTGAAAGGCGGTTTTGTCGCCGAGTTTGGCCGCGACAAACGCGTGGGCAGCTTCGTGAAAACTCAATGATAATATAAATGCCAAATACCATGCGAGGCCCAATAAAATAGTATTGTTGTCCATGGCTGTAATAGTAACTATTTTGGTTCATAAAACAAAATAAAAATCAAATATTATTACTATACTCGTATGCAGTATACTGCATACGAGTATAGATACCTGAAAGTTTTTTTGTGGAGAGTTTTTACGGTAGGGATTTTTTCTGGGACAGTTCGGGCGTTGTGGGTGTTTTATAATGCATTCGAGGCTATATAAAAACTGTTTTCGAAACAAAAACGACTAATTGACGTTCGTCAATCAACCTCCTGGGAGGATGCAGATGTTTTATTTGCTGGAGTTTTGGATGTGATTGTTTTTGGAGATGTTTTTCCGGAGTTTTTTGAGTCGTGGGTGTTTAAGATTTAACGACGACCCCCGCCCACAGGTGGCGGGGCTAAATAACTGGGTGCAGGGTAAAAATCACAGATAAAAATTTAAAAAAAGGTGTCTGGCCCCTTTAATTTTCTCATTGATTTAGCCGAGAAATATTATTAATTCCATTTATAAAGTTTACTAATTTGTCTAAACTTTTAGCGTCTCCATATTCCAGTTCCGCCCAAGGTTTATCTTTTGTAGGATTATGAACAAGTATTAATTTTTTAAAGAATTCTTCCATAGAATATCGTTATCCATATTTTTTTTTACAACCCATTACTGTTACACAAATAAATTAGTTTATTTTTTCTCTATTTTTATAGATTCGGATTTAAGGCCATCAACTTCTTTATGTTCGATTGACTTGATACCATTGGCGTCCTGAACGGTTCTATCAAGAGATTCGAATACTTCGGCCTTGGCTTTTATTTTTGCTAATTTATACTGGCGTTTGAGTGCTTTTTTTCTTGCTTTATAGGCTTTGCGCTCGGAGTGGAGGGTTTCTTTGACTGTTCGGCGGCAAATCATACCTTTTGAAATTTCATTCGGGCCGGGTGTCATGCCGCTGCCGTCGAGGCGAGGCGTTATTATGCCGATGCTGTACGTTGGAAATGTTTGTGTAATTACGATTCGAGCGACAAAGGAATCCCTGCCATCGATTGTTTTGAAAATATCGTATCTTACGACCTGAAGAAACGGCCAACAACCTTGTGGTTTTGCCTGTTCGGCAGTCGCACTTATTGTTATATCGCCGGTGGACGAAACGCTAAGAACCTTTATATCTTCTCCTCGACAGATGCTGAACAGAGCGGCAAAAATAACCCAAAAAAGTACCTTTTTCATAGTGCTCTCCTATAAAAGAATTGAATATGGATACATTATACACCGTTTCTTTGGCAATACAATATGAAAAGTATAAAGGGGAAAAAGGTAAAAAACGATGTGAGGCGGATAAAACCTGGTTTTGAATAGAAGAATGACATTGCTGCGCAATGATGAACCCCGGCCCCCTCTAAAGTTTTTTCCGAGGTAAAAACTTTCTAAATAACTCTGGGGTTTTCACTGCGCTCCAACGGCGGGGGCTAAACCAATCATTAAATTTTTATCTGCTGGTATTTCATATCAGTGCTGACAGAACAAGGGCCGGCGATGCGGATGTGTTTTATCAGCCTGCAATTGAAGTTCTGATAAAAATAAAACTCTTAAAACGTCCTATAATCTTTGGTTCTGCGACTATACCCATCACTTATTTGCGCGAAACGAATATTTTCTTTGCGCAAAGTGTTTTTGCTAATTTGGCGGTTCGTTTCCGCCGATTGTATAGTTTTAGGTATTCCGAATGAGACTGACTTTAAAGACTAAATTTTTACTTTATGTTTCTACGCTAATCGTTTGTGCGATGAGTATAACTACGTTAGTTACTTACACAAACTCAAGGAAAGCCATTCATCGTGTAATCGCAAAGCAGTTGACCCAGCTTGTCGTTTCCACGGCTACTTCCATTGACTTATGGATGAACGACAGGAAAACGGATTTTATTAATTGGGGGCAACTGGCCATTTATAAAACTGCACTTGAGGATTCAATTTTCAGCGGGACAGCACGAGAAGATTCAAATTTAAGACTTAAGGAAATGAAACGAAATTGTCCATATTACGAGAGTCTTAACCTGGCAAATATCAATGGTCAAATCGTATGCTCTTCGAGTGAAAAGGTTATCGGGAAAATCGACGTTCGCAATCAATTGTTTTTCAATGAGTCGCTTCAGAAAAGCATATATATTTCATCTATAATGAAAAGTCCGGAAACGCAAAGAGATGTTTTTGTAATCTCGGCTCCGATTGAGCAGGATAATGCCGTAACGGGCGTAATCTACGGCATTATAGATATGGACGTATTCAATAATTTATTTATTATGCCAATAAACGTATGCAAAACAGGATACGCATATTTAATTGATTCGGATGGTTTTGTAATCGTATATTCGAACAAGGAGTGCGCTGCGGGTGAAAATATTAAATCTTATGACTTCGGCAAAAAAATAATGCAGACACGATCCGGTTCCCTGGCGTACAGCCGGCAGGAAATTGAAAAAATTGTATTTTTCGAAGAACTTAAAAATTCAGGATGGCTGCTTGCGGCCGGGGCGGAGACAAGAGAAATATTCGCTCCTGTAAAGGACCTGTGTATTAATAATGTCGCAATTACCCTGCTCTTTATCGCTATCGCGATTGTTTCAGTAACCGCTATATACAAATGTACGATTCTTACGCCTATAAACTGTTTGATAAAAGGCATTTCAAAATTCGGGGACGGTGAATTCGACACTAAAATCGAGTTAAAAACCCGTGATGAATTTTCAAGTCTGGCCGACTCTTTTAACAAGATGGCCGAAGACATTCAAAAAACTACCACTTCAATTGACAATCTCAACAGGGAAATCGACGAACGCAAAAAAGCAGAGGAAGAAATGATAAAGCTAAATCAAAATCTCCAGGAGGCGAATCAGGAGATGAAGAACTTCGTATATATAGCGTCGCATGATTTGCGCGAACCTTTGCGAAAAATCACTTCTTTCGGAGCAATGCTCGAAAAATCACTTAAAAATAATCTTTCCGGCGATGATTCTGAAAACCTTAAATTTATGGTCGATGGCGCCCAGCGTCTGAACAAAATGATTGAGGGACTGCTTGTTTATTCGAGAGTAAGTTCGAAAACACAACCTCCGCAACTTATCGATCTTAATGAGATTATGAAACAACTGCAGCAAATAGAACTTTCGGAAGTATTGCGGGAAAGTCAGGTAATTTTAGAAATACCGCAGTCTCTTCCGTTTGTAGAAGCCGACCCCGCTCAAATGCGACAACTGATACAGAACCTTATCGCAAACGGCATAAAGTATCAGAAGAAAGATAACAGGCCTCATATTACAATAACATCAAAACCCGCCGCTAACGGCATGGTAAGGATAGAGGTGACTGATAACGGCATCGGCATTAAACCTGAATACCAGAGCGCCATATTTGTGATGTTTAAGCGTCTGCATACGAGAAGCGAATACGAAGGCACTGGTATCGGTCTTGCGGTTTGCAAGAAGATAGCTGAACGACATGGCGGGCAGATAGGAGTTGAATCCGGGCCAGACAAAGGTTCAACATTTTGGTTCACGGTGCCAATGGCAAACTGTAATTGCCCGGCGTCTATTTCCTGTTTGACCTGATATTTTCAATTTCAAAACTCAAACACAGCAAGATAATAAATTCCTTTTGAGACCTCTGAAAAACTGATATTTCGAAAGTTTGAGATTGCCGCGGTGCGCTCGCCCCAAAAGGGTCTTCGACAATGACAACGAACCCTGCCATATGCCCCCTACGTGGGTCTGCACACCGCAATTTTGCTTCGAGGTGCAAAATTCAGATGCGGGGGTTTGTGCTTCGGCTCCGACAAGGGCTAACTACGAACCAATAAATGAAATGTTTGATTTTTGGGTGGATTTGGGGTAGTGTGTAAAAGATTGCCACGGCCTGCAAGGCAGGCCTCACAATGACAATGAATTAAAAAATGTGGAGTTTGAAATGGCGGAAAATAAAAAAGCAATTCAGAAATGTATAAACCCGGCCTGCGGAGCGGAATTTTCGTGCAGGGAATCATTCTTTAAATGCCCGCAGTGCGGGGATTTGCTCGATATTCAGTACGACTGGAACAAAATCAAGGTGCCGGCGAAGCTGTCTGATTTCGCAAGGCGATGGTCGAGTCGAAACGAAAGACTCGATTTTTCCGGAGTATGGCGGTTCAGGGAACTGCTGGATTTCTGCGACGATAAATTCAGGGTAAGCATCGGCGAAGGACAAACGCTATTACAGCAGAACGATATGCTGGCAGAATTTATCGGGATGAAGAAAGGAAGTCTTCATCTTCAATACGAAGGACTTAATCCGTCCGGTTCGTTCAAAGATAACGGTATGACGGCGGCGTTCAGTCACGCGAAAATGGTTGACGCGAAATCGTGCGCGTGCGCTTCGACGGGAAACACAAGCGCGGCGGTGGCGCTTTACGCGCATCACTGCGGAATGAAATGCACCGTGTTCATCGGGTCGGGCCGAATCGCATTCGGGAAACTGAGCCAGGCGATGGATTACGACGCAAAGACGATTCAGATAGTCGGCGATTTCGACGATTGTATGAAACAGGTGCAGGCGGTCTGTATCGAATTGAAATTATATCTTCTCAATTCTCTTAATCCGTTCCGGCTCGAAGGACAGAAAACGATAATGTACCGCATCCTCGAAGGACTGGGGTGGAATGTGCCGGACTGGATTGTCGTGCCGGGAGGAAACCTGGGAAACTCAAGCGCATTCGGAAAAGCGTTCAGCGAACTTAAACAACTCGGCCTTATAAACAAAGTGCCGAGACTGGCGATTATCAACGCGACGGGAGCGGATACGCTGACCGAGCTTGTGAATAAAAGAAAACTGAAATGGAACGGCGGCAAAATCGATAATAAAATTATCAGCGATTTTTACGCGGAGCTTACGGCGAAAAAGTTTTCGCCTCATACGTGCGCATCGGCGATAGAGATTTCACGGCCTGTTAATCTGAAAAAATGCCTGCGGGCGATTGACGTCTGCAATGGAATCGTGCTGGCGGTAAGCGACGAGGCGATAACGGACGCAAAGGCGCTGATAGGGAAATACGGACTCGGCTGCGAGCCGGCATCTGCGGCAACGATAGCGGGTTTGCAGGTTCTGCTTGCCGAAAAGACAATCAAGCCGGACGAAACGGTCGCGTGCGTGCTGACGGGACATTGTCTTAAAGACCCTAATATAACCGTAAATTATCATAAAGAAAAAGGCGGCAAATACAGCAACCCACCCGTGGAATGTCCAAACGATTTGCAGCAGATAATAAAACTGATGAGTTAGGGTATAGGGGACAGGGGACAGGGTATAGAATTAAGATAATGGATAATAAAAAAATAAAAGGGATTGTTCTTTTCGCTGTTATTGCTGTTTCCGCATTAACAGCTTTCTGGGGACTGGGCGGCAGAGCTATCGGCAATCATGAGGCATACGTCGGGGTTACGGCAAGGAATATGATTTCCAGCGGCAACTGGATTGTGCCGATGTTTAACGGCGAGGCGAGATTGAATAAAACACCGCTGTCATACTGGCTTGTCGCGACGGCGGGAAAAACAGCGGGCCGGGTAAATGATTTCATAGTTCGTCTGCCGAGCGCGGTACTGGCGGTTGTTTGTGCGATTGCGATTTTTTATTTTGTTTCAGATTGGCTGGGGTTTCGCACGGGAATACTTTCGGCTCTTGTATGGTCTACATCGCTTTGCTATATGAGATACAGTCATACGGGCAGGCCGGAGATGGCACTGGCGGTTTTTGTCACAATCGCAATGCTTAGTTTTTATTCGGCGATAAAAACGCAGGAACGCAGAAAGCAAATTTACTTCATATTAATTTTCTGGATAAGTTTCGCGTTTGCGATGCTGGCGAAGGGTCCCGCCCCGCTGCCATTGATAATTCCGGCGATATTCATATATTTTCTGATTTTCAAACGATGGAAACTCATCCCGAAATTACTGCCCATCGCGGGCGTGATTTTGTTTCTGCTGATAGTAATGCCCTGGCCTGCGGCGGTTTTGATGAAAGAGCCTGCGTCGCTGGAAATCTGGAAAAATGAATTTCTTGGCAGAGCGGCAGGCGAATACGCGGCGGGTTCGAAACCGTTTTATTATTATTTCGGGGTGATGTTTTTGTTTTTTCTGCCGTTTTCGGCGTTCATACCGTTTGCGATTACCGCGCCGTTTTACAAAATATGGGAAGAAAGACGCGATGCGATTATTTACCTGTGGCTCTGGTTCTTCGCGGGCGTTGCGGTGATGAGCTTTTGCGGCGGAAAACGGCAGCATTATATTCTGCCGATGATGCCTGCAATGGCGGCGATGACGGGAATTATTCTCGACGATATGCTATTCGTACATAAATCCTATAACAAAAAATTCGCTAAAATTTTTCTGGCGGTATATCTGGTCCTTGTAGCTATCGGAATCGGCGTATGGCTGCCAGCCAAACCGGGAATAAATCAGGACAATGAAGATGATGGAAATTATGTAATTCGGGATTTTGCGATGCGTGCCGGTGTAGAAACCGCCGGCAAGGGGGTAATTGCTTATTGCAAAGTCAATCCATCATTTATATACTATTTCAGCCGCAATGTACCTGTTGTCGGCGATATAAACGAAATTTATGACCGCTACTGCGGCGGCGATGGAATTATCGCTACAGGAGAAAAATTCGAGCGGTTGAAAAAAGACGGTCGGTTTCGGCTCGATATTACGGGCATAGATGACGGCCGAGGATTGTTTGTAAATAAATAAAACGGAGAAAGTTATGATAAAAAAATTATTAGTTAAAAAAGCATTGCTGACAATTTTGATAAGTTTTATTGTTATAAGCGGCTGTAAAAAAAGCACTCCGCAGGAGACAGAGGAGCCGAAAAAGGCGGCTGAAACCAAAACTTCCGCTGTGTCGAAATCTCTCGGTGAAATTATCGCCAGGAGAACAAGCTGGAATCCGATATTGGAAAATTATTACGGCAAACAAATGCCTGACTTCAAGGTAACCGATATAGCCGGCAAAGTACACAACCTTGCTGATTATAAAGGCAAAAACGTTATGATTGTTATGTGGGCAACTTGGTGCCAGCCCTGTCTGCAGGAGGTTCCGCATATTAAAGCGATGCGTGATATAATGGATAGTAACAGTCTTGCGATACTGGCAATTTCCAGCGAACCGGTAGAAACTGTCAAGGCAATGGCCAAGAGCAAAGATATGAATTATACAGTCATTTCATATCAGGGAAATCTGCCCGAGCCTTTCGGTAATATTAAAGGCATTCCCACGACGTTTTATATAAACCGGGACGGTACGCTGAAACTTGTTACCGAAGGCCTTTCGTATCTTGGCGAAATGAAATCAATAATTACTGCCGAATAGAGAAACATTAATGTCCGAGACGGACACAAAACGCATACCGCTGACGAGGATACAAAAACTCATCGGCCAGCGTATGCTCGAATCCAAACGAACACAGCCGTGTTTCTATATGACGGCAACGGCAGATGTCGGCAAAATCACTGAGATGCGCAGGCCGATGAGCAAACGGCTCGGCATAAGAATTTCAATGAATGATTTTATCATCCGCGCAATGGCGATGGCGATAGAAAAATATCCGATGATGACTGGTATTTTCAGGGACGACCATATCGAAATGACCGGGACGGCAAATATAGGTCTTGCGGTAGCCGCTCCGAAAGGACTGGTTGTGCCTGTAATAAAAAACGCAGAAGCGAAGAGCCTGACGGATATCGCGGCGGCAAGCGGCGAACTTATTGAAAAGGCAAAAAACAACAAATTAAATCTTGATGACCTTTCGGGCGCATGCATAACATTAACGGCACTGGGGATGTTCGGAATAGATTCATTCCTGGCGATACCGTCGCCGGGGCAGTGCAGCATTCTTTCCATCGGAAAAATAACAGAACGGCCCGTTGTATGCGAAAATAATATAGAAATAAAAAAGATTATGGAGTTCGGACTTGCGGCGGACAACAGAATCGTCAGCGAAGATTACGCCGCGCAATTCCTGATAGAAATAATAAATCTTGTTGCAAATCCGGATAATCCGCGATATATCGAAAGAAAATAAAACATCTAAACAAAGGAGAAATATTATGAACAGACGTATGAGTATAGTTGTATCGGCATTGGTAATTGTGTTTGCGGCGATTAACTGCACGGCAGCAGAGCCGAATATGCCCAAATTGGACGACCAGACAGTTGTTCAGGAACTTTTGGGAACAGTACCATCCCAGGTTCTCGAAACAATAGCAAGCAGCGACGGCTGTCATCTGGCCATAATAACAACAAAAGAAAAAAATATGGTTCTTATCGTCGACGGTAAAGAGGGACCTGAATTCGATAAAATTTTCCCTGGTTCAGTTGTTTTCAGTCCCGACGGCAGGCGCACAGCTTACGGCGCACAGAAGGACGATAAAAAATTCGTGGTTGTTGACGGCCAGCCGTGGTCAGATGTTAACGGAATCGGCAAGGGGACGCTTGTTTTCAGTCCAGACAGTAAACAAGTCGCCTGCGGCGTAAAAAAAGACGATAAGTGGTTTGTTACTATCGACGATAAAGCCGGACCTGTTTTCGACGCGGTTGACAAGCCGGTCTTCAGCCCCGACAGCAAACAAATTGTCTATGGAGCAAAAAACGGCAATAAATGGCTTGTTGTTACCAACGGCCAGGCCGGGGTTGAATTCGACGGGATAAGCACACCGATTTTCAGCAACGGCGGCGAAAAGTCAGCTTATGTAGGAAAAAAAGACAATAAGTGGTGCGTGGTTGCTGATAATAAGGTCGGACCGGAATTCGACGGTTCCGATGTTCCAGTTTTCAGCGCTGACGGCAAAAGAATGGCTTATGCCGCAAAGAAAGGCGAGAAGTGGGTCGTAGTTGCCGACGGCCAAACCGGGCCGGAGTTCGAGGGAATCGGCAAGAAAGCTATCGTTTTCAGCGATGACGGCAAAAGATTAGCTTATGGCGCAAAAAAAGGCGAAAAATGGGTCGTAGTTATTGACGACAAAACAGGAGCGGAGTTCGATACTGTCGGCCAAATCATTTTCAGCCCTGACAGCAAAAAAACAGCTTATAAAGCCAAGACTGGAAATAAATGGTCTATAGTTGTCGACGGTCAGAGCGGGACGGAATTTGACGGTATCGATAAACCGATTTTCAGTCCCGACGGCAAACGGCTGGCATACGTAGCGCAGAACGGGAGCAAACAATTCGTGGTTCTTGACGGCAAAGCAGAGCCGGAATATGACGGGATTCTCGAAGGCACCCCTGTTTTCAGCTCCAACGGCAAACGTGCGGCTTATGGCGCGAAACAAGACGATAAGTGGTTCATGATAATCGACGGCCAGGCCGGGGCAACACTCGACGGAATTATCAAAGGCTCCATCATTTTCAGTTCCGACGGTAAAAAATTGTCCTATACAGCAAATAAAAACAAAAGATGGTTTATAGTTGTTGACGGGAAAACAGGGCCGGAGTTCGGCGGAATCATTAAAGGCGGGCCAGTATTTCGAGATGGAACTTTGGAATTCCTGGCTAATAAAGGCAAAGACCTGTACCGCGTGAAATATAAACTATAAGCAGTACGACTTGCGAGGTTAAGCGAGATTGAAAAATTCTTTTGTTGTGGCGGACAGTTTTTCCGCGAGTGTTTCCATGTCGATGCCTTTCAGCTCGGCAATGCGGGCTGCGGTGTGAACCAAAAGAGCCGGTTCGTTGATTTTCTGTCTGCGCATCGGCTCAGGCGACATAAAGGGACAGTCCGTTTCAATCATCATTCTTTCAATGGGGACAATCTTTACAATCTCTCTTGCATCCTGAGCGTTTTTGAATGTAACAACGCCTGTAAACGAAATGTAAAACCCCCTGTCGAGAACGATTCTTGTCTGCTCAATTGTGCCAGACCAGCAATGGAAAACGATTTTCGTTTCCCTGTCGGCGAAGTTATCAATGATTTCCATCGTCTCGTCAAAGGCGTTTCTGCTGTGAATAATGACCGGCAGTTTTTTTTGGGCGGCAATTTCAAGAAAACTTTTAAAAAGCTCTTTCTGGGCATTCTGTTTTGAAAAGTTGTAATGAAAATCCAGGCCCGTTTCACCGAGAGCCACAACTTTGCCGTGTTTGGCAAGTTCGATGAGTCTCTGCAGTTCCTGCGGCTGATATTCGGAGGCGTGATGAGGATGAATGCCGAGTGCGGCATAAAGATTTTCATATTTATCGGCAAGGGCGATAACTTTTTCATTATGCTCGGCGTCGGTTCCCACGGAAATCCATTTTGTTACGCCGACGGCGGAACTTCTTTGCAGAACATCGTCAAGAGACTGTATCAATCCTTCATAAGTCAGATGAGCATGTGTATCAATAAGGTTCATCCCGCACCTTTTAAATATTTAAGCCATTAATAGATATTTTTTCAGCATCCAATTTATAATAAATTACCACATATCTAAAAGAAATGAATAAAAAAAGGTGCAGGATTCATTGTTTCATTAAAAGGCATTTTCATAATGCCTTATCTTGGCTTTTCCTTTTTCATCGGCCATTACTATTACGACGTCAAACCGCAAAGGGAGATTATCGAGTTTGTGTTTTTTTACGAAGAGATTTGCCGCCGCTTTCATTCTGTGCTTTTTGGCAGATGTAACCGCCGCTTCGGCATCGGCGAAATCCTCGTTCGCTCTTGCCTTGACCTCGACAAAGACGACCGCACCGTCGGGAGCGGCCATAACAAGGTCTATTTCGCCGGTTCTGCAGGAAAAATTTTTCGTCAGAGTTTTATAACCGCCGGTTTTTAGAAACTTCTCACACTGCTCCTGGCCCCATCTGCCAAGCAGACGGGGTACAGAAAGAAGTTTCTTCTGTTTGTCGCCGAAAAGAAACACGATTCATTATGAACTGGATGTATGTTCCGTTCGTCTCTGTGAAAGTTTAACGCCTTTTCCGCTGCGGTCTCTGAGGTAATAAAGTTTCGCCCTTCTGGCCTTGCCGCTTCTTACGGGTTTGACATCGACAACATTCGGCGAATGCAGCGGGAAAACTCTTTCAACGCCTTCATCGTCCACAATTCTTCTGACGGTAAAGGTCTGATTTACTCCGCGGCCGCTTCGGGCGATTACAACACCTGTAAAAATCTGCGTACGTGTTTTTTCGCCTTCAACAATTTTACAATGTACGTCAACCGTATCGCCTATCTCAAAGTACGGAATCTGGGTCTTAAGGCTTTTCTTTTCTACCGAATCAAGTAATTCAGTTTTCACTTGTTTATACTCCTAATTTTAAATTTTCAATCTTCAATTTATTTCAGCAGGTCAGGTCTTTGTTTTTTTGTTTTTTCGAGAGCCTGCTGTTTTCGCCATTTATCAATCTGGGCATGATTGCCACTGAGCAGCACGTCCGGCACTTTCATCCCTTTAAACTCTTCGGGCCTTGTATATTGGGGATACTCAAGAAGGCCATCACTAAAAGAATCGTTAGCGGCCGAGTCTTCATCGCCAAGAGCACCCGGCAGAAGTCTTACTATACAATCGATTATTACCATCGCGGCTAATTCTCCGCCGCTGAGGACATAATCGCCGATGGAAATCTCTTCGGCACCGGTTCCGATTCTTATTCTCTCATCGAAACCTTCATAATGGCCGGCGATGAGAATAACTCTTTCTTCCGCCGCAAGTTCTTTGGCAAGATGCTGGTCGAATTTTCTGCCCTGCGGCGTCAGCATTATAACGCGTCCGGGATTTGCGTCCTGTTGTCGAACATTTTCAAGACAATCGAAAACAGGCTGGCACATCAAAACCATCCCGGCTCCGCCGCCGTAAGGGGCGTCATCGACCTTCTTATAATTGTTTTTAGCGAAATCTCTTATATTTGAAAGAGCTATATGCACCAAGCCACGCTGCTGAGCACGCTTGACTATCGAAAAATTCAGCGGCGAGGCAAACATTTCAGGAAAAAGCGTAAGAACATCTATTCTCATCACTTCTTACTTTAAACTAAGAAGCTTCCGGCTCTGTCGCGGCATCGGCTTTGGCCTTTGCGTCGGCATCCGCTTTGGCTTTGGCTTCAGCGTCTGCTTTTGCTTTCGCTTCGGCTTCGGCTTTTTCAGCGATTTTTTTGGCCTGAGTTCTTTGTGTATTATCGTAAAGCAAGCCCTTCTTCTTGGCAATCTGTCTTGCCTTTTTCTTGCGGGCCTGATTTTGCTTGTAGTGTTTGCTGACAATACCGATTCTTGCGATAAGTTCGGCGACGGTATCACTCGGTACGGCGCCGGTGCCAATCCAGTACTCGATTCTTTCCTTGTTCAGGACAAGCTGCTTTGCCGCGTCCTTTTCAATCGGGTCATAGTGGCCGAGCTTTTCGATGATTCTGCCATCTCGCGGGTTTCGCGATTCGATGGCGTTGAGGCGGAAGAACGGCTTGTGCCTTCGCCCCATTCTCATAAGTCTTAATTTTACTGCCATAACTTTTCCTTTCTGTATATAATTAATATTCCTCCCGACACATTGTCAGGAAGAAACAGGTTTACAATTTAATGCATAACCGTTAATAAAAATCGCAAACAACGCCGAATCTATCCCGGCATCGTGCGATATTTTTTTCACCTGCTCATCTGTAAGCGAAACAGCGTTTTTTATTTCATCAGCCGTCATTATCGCAACGGCTTTCCGCAATTGCTCAACTTCGTCTTTCGACGGGCTTACGAGCATCGCTAACTCAGCGGAGCCTTTGTTATCAGCAAAAAAACCTCTGAACTGTTTTCCGAAACTGTCGTCTGTCTTTAAGGCGACTTTTTCAAGAAACTGCTGCAGAGATAATTTAGCCACAGAGCTCACAGAGAACACAGAGAAATAAAAATTAAAATTCTAAACAAATCCAAAGTACCAAAATTACAATAACCAAAACTTGTAATCACTGAATTTATTTCGTATTTCTCTGTCTCGCTCATTCTATCGGTATTTTATTTTACCTTTTCTTACGATTTTCTGTTTACGCCTTGAGCGCTGTTTAATTTTGCGTCCCTGGCTCATCATACTTCCGATGGTGTCCATGCCCCCGCCGCTCAAAAGGGTTTTAAATCCACCTAAAGCACCTCCCGAAAGAGCCTTAAGCATGTCCCTGCTGCGCTCGAAAGTCTTTATCATACCTGAAACATCGTGCTGGTCTGTCCCTGAACCTGCGGCAATGCGCCTCCTGCGCGAGGGGTTGATTATATCGGGTTTTTTTCTTTCCTCAAGTGTCATTGAGTGAATTATTGCTTCTATTTTTACCATTTCTTTGTCATCGATGTCCATACCGGCCATTTTACTGCCCATTCCCGGCAGCATTTTGAGCATATCAGCCATCCCGCCCATTTTCCGGACAGATTGCATCTGTTTTAGGAAGTCGTCGAAGCCAAAGGTGCCTTTTGCCATTTTTTGCTGCATTTTCGCGGATTCTTCGGCGTCAAACTGCTCCTGAGCGCGTTCGACAAGGGTAACAACATCGCCCATTCCGAGGATTCTGCCAGCCATACGGTCGGGGTGAAATTCTTCGAGCTTGTCTAATTTTTCGCCGACACCAATAAATTTAATTGGTTTGCCGGTAACGGCTTTTACGCTTAAAGCGGCTCCGCCTCTGGCGTCGCCATCGAGTTTTGTGAGGATTACGCCGTCAAGTTCGAGTCTTTCGTTGAATTCCTTTGCGCTGTTGACGGCATCCTGACCTGTCATCGCGTCGCAAACCAGATAAATCTGATGCGGACTTGTTGCCTTTGCGACGTCGGCGACCTCGGTCATCATATCTTCATCGATATGTAATCTGCCGGCGGTATCAAGAATAACAACGTCATAACCATTGCTTTTAGCGTGAGTTAAGGCGTTTTTGGCAACTTTTACAGCATCTTTAGAGCCCTGCTCGCTGTAAACATCGATGTTTAACTGCTGGCCGAGGGTTATAAGCTGGTCGATAGCTGCCGGTCTTTGAAGGTCATCGGCAACGAGGAGGGTTTTTTTGCCTTTTGAGGTAATATATTTTCCAAGTTTGCCTGCCGTTGTGGTTTTTCCACTGCCCTGTAAGCCGGCAAGGAGAACAACCGTAGGGCCTGGCGAAACAAAATAAATCTTCGAGTCTTCCAGCCCCATAAGTTTGGTCAACTCGTCATTGACGATTTTTACAAAGACCTGGCCGGGATGCAGAGACTTCAGAACCTCGGCGCCGATTGCGGCCTGGCGGACATCCCTGCAGAACTGCTTTGCGATGTGATAATTGACATCGGCTTCGAGAAGCGCTTTACGGACATCGTTCATAGCGTCCGAAATATTCGCTTCGGTTATCCTGCCGCGGTTGGTTATCGTGCGGAAAACATTATTTAATTTTTCTGTCAGTGAATCAAACATCTATTAAAATTCCAAGTTCCAAATTGGCTATATAAGTAAGCGGCTGATTCTATAGAAAAATATCCATTTTTGCAAGCCCCCACACCTATTTAGGCTATTATTAGGCATTTTTAAAACCGGCCGGAACTATTTTGACTGTTTTAGTGTCTTGTTATCATAACATAAATAGGTGCTGGGGCGAGTTATTTCGCTTAAAGTGCGGATTAAATTGA
The DNA here is from genome assembly GCA_041652575.1 of Phycisphaerae bacterium. NCBI lineage: Bacteria > Pseudomonadati > Planctomycetota > Phycisphaerae > Phycisphaerae bacterium. Next base: position 63,688 of record JBAZHC010000005.1, read on the forward strand.
AGTTGTGTTAATTTTTAATGGCATTATAGAGAAAAAACATAAAAAATTACAAGAAAACAAGAGGTATAATATCCCAAATAAGTAAATTTTTTCGTTTTTTTCGTTTTTTCTTGATAATTATGAATAATGTGATATAATACCTTAGTTATTTTAGCGATACTGTGTACCGTGAGAAGAAGAAATAAGTTTTAAGGAGGAAGTTCTATGAAGAAAAATTTATTTGCAGCGTTCCTCATCTTGGCAGCAAGCAACTTTGCATTTGCCGGTTTTGTAGAAGATACATTTCTATGTACATTCCCGGATGACCCCGATGAGCTTATCCATACCTGGACTTTTGACTACGGAACTTATGATTTAAATCTTGCCGAGCATCTTACTGTATTGGGCAATGACCAGGTAGTTATGAGCGGTGAAACAGATGAAGACCCGATATATCGCACAATCAAGTGTGTTACCAATGGGAGCGGTGTTGCGTGGACGTCTTACGAATTGACTCTTTCGGCGACAGGCCCAACTTTTACCGGTACCCCTTCAGCTGATTTATTCAGCAGCGCTGTTATAAGCGACGGCGGGTTGAAAATTACTTTTTCGGGCGGCGTAGTAAATCCAGACGATGAAGTACTGCTTAACTTCAGGATTCTTGTTCCCACGACAGGCGCTTTCAGCGTTTGCCTGACACAGACTCCAATACCAGAGCCTGCCACAATGGCACTGCTCGGTCTCGGCGCATTAGCCCTGATAAGAAAAAAATAAAGGAAGAAGATTTAAAAAATCGGTGAAACGGAAAGGGTCCAGCAAAAGCTGAACCCTTTTTTGTTGCGCTGATTTTCTCATCAATTAAATAGCATCGAGCGAATCTCTGATTTTCTCGTAGAACTCGGCGTATTTGTCTTTATCTTTAGTCTTGCGAAAACTGATAGCCGATTCCGGATGCCTGTTAAGTATGCCGGTAACCATAAACGGAATTAAATATCCCCATTCAAGCTCGGTGCGCATCGGAACCATATAATCCTCTATGATTTTCAAAATCGGCGTCAGGGTGAACTTTGGATTTTTCAAAAATCCCATAATAAGTTCGAGGGCACAATTGCCTGCGCCTCTGCCGATACCGTACAGCGATGCGTCAACATAATTGGCGTTGTGAATAATCGCTTCAATCGTATTTGCAAACGCAAGCTGCTGATTGTTATGACAATGAATGCCGATTTCCTTGCCGGCCGGCAGGTGCTGACGGTAGAGCTTAACCATATATTCGATTTGCTCGCAGTAGAAATATCCGAAGCTGTCAACGACATAGACGACCTGCACAGGAGTTTCAGCGAGCTGGTCAATCGCCTCAATAAGGTCTTTTTCGATTTCCGCAGAGACGGCCATTATATTTACCGTGGTTTCATAACCCAAATCGTGGGCGATTTTTAGCATGGCAATAGCCTTGTCGATGTCCTTGACATAAGTCGCTACACGAATCATATCGACAGGACTCTGGTCAACAGGCTTGAACTGCTGCTCCTTGACGCGGTGAGCATCGACCATAATGGAAATTTTCGTATTTGATTCGATGCCCTCGATGATTCTGCTGATTTTATCATCGTCGCAGTACTTCCATGGGCCGTAACTGGCCTCTGGCGAAAGCGTCCTGCTGGAACGATAACCCATCTCCATATAGTCGATTCCCGCTTCCGAAAGCGCCTTATATGTTGCGCGGACAAATTCATCTGTGAAATAATGATTATTAATCAAACCGCCATCCCTGATGGTACAGTCGAGAACCTTAATCTTTTCTCTGAACATTTTTTTACCTTTCTAAAATTAGTACTGAACCCCCAACATAAAGTTGGGGGCTTTCGGATTATTTATATTCGTTTCAATAAAATATTAATCGTTTCCTCAACGATTTTACGTTCTACCTGATGAGCGTATTGGCCGTTTCTGCAAAGTACTGTTCCTGTTTTCTCGAGGAGTACGAAGCGAGGCCATTTCTGTACGGCTTTTTTATCTTTGCTGATTATATTAAGAATTTTCCGTTTGGTAATATTTTTCGGTATTTTTAAATTTATGTTCAGTCTTTCAAATAGCTGGATGAGAGTTTCAAGTCTGTCCCCGCCGCCGAGGCCGAGCATCTGCTCGATAATATTTGCGGCGATAATTCCAATCGCGACAGCCTGACCGTGCAGAACTTTATAATTGCTCGCAGATTCGACGGCGTGGCCGATTGTATGGCCGTAATTCAAAATCCTTCTTCTGTTTTTTTCGTAAGGGTCCTGCTCGACGACATCGGCTTTTATGCGGCAGTTTTTGACGGCGATATATTCAAGGGGTTTATGTTTTCTCGCAATAATAGCGCTGAGATTTTTTTGCAGATAAGCGAAATAATCTTTATCGGCTATGAGAGCGTGTTTGATGGATTCCACGAGGCCGGTATTAAATTGCTTTTTGTCGAGAGTTTTTAATGTGCCGACATCGATGAAAACGGCAACGGGATTTTTAAATACGCCGAAGGCGTTTTTGCTGACGGATGAATCGACGCCTGTCTTTCCGCCGATGGAGGAATCGGCCTGCGCAACTGTGGTTGTGGGTATCTGAATTACGGGCACACCGCGCTTATAGATGGCCGCGACAAAGCCGGCGATGTCGCCGACTGTTCCGCCGCCAAGTGCGATTACGGCACAATCCCTGCCGAGCGATTTTTTTTCCATCGTTTCAATGATTTTCGTAACGGTGTTTATATGTTTCGATTTTTCGCCGGCGGGAGAAATTATAAATCGCGGCAGATTTTGTTTGCCGAGCAAAGTTTTAAGATGTTTTGTTTTCGCGATGTTAGCATCTGTAATCAAAAACAGTTCTTTGCCGGGCAAACGTTTTTTAATTTTCGAAAGGACAGTTGACAGGAATTCATTGCCGACAGCTATCGTGTAGCTGGTTTTAGGACAAGACGGGATTTTAACTTCAATTTTCCGCATATTTGTTTTGTCGAAACTAAAGACCGATTTCTACCGAGATATTATAATTTTCGATTTTTTTTCTGCCGTTAAGTTCTTTCAGTTCAATCAGAAAAGCGATGCCTTCAACTTTTCCGCCGATTTTTTCGATGAGTTTACAGGCGGCGGCCATAGTTCCACCGGTCGCGAGCAAGTCGTCGACCATCAGAATATTCGAGCCTTTTTTTACCGCATCGATGTGAACCTCAAGCGTATCTGTGCCGTATTCGAGGTCGTAAGTAACAGATTCTGTTTTATAAGGGAGTTTTCCTTTTTTGCGGATAGGCACAAAGCCGGCTCCGAGACTGGCGGCAACGGCTGCGCCGAAAATAAAACCTCTGGCCTCAACGGCAGCGACATAATCTATTTTTTTGTTTCTGTATTTGTCCGAGATGGCTTTGACGGCTTCGGCAAAAGCGTCCTTGTCCGCTAAAAGCGTGGTGATATCGAAAAAGAGGATGCCCTTTTTGGGCCAATCGGGGATAGACCTAATATGTTTTTCAAGATTCACTTTTCGCCTCAAGAAATACCGTTTAATCGCCAGTCATTATTTCGTTGAGGGCATTAAGAGCTTCCTGCTGAATTTGCCTTACCCTCTCACGAGTAAGGTTAAGTTTAGCACCTATCTGCTTTAAAGTCAACGGTTCTCTGCCTTCTATGCCGAAGCGAAGTTTGAGCACCTCAGCCTGTCTGGTGTCCAGTTTATCGAGCATTTTGACAATCTTTTTGAGTTCTTCGGAATTCGCAAGGTCGTCTTCCGGCAGATGATTCGAAACTTTCGGCATTGATTCGTGGAAAGCCTGATTCGTCTGGTCGGATTCGGCATCCAGTGAGGTATTAACGGAATCGGCAATTTCCTTTATGGCAATTATTTTTTTGACTGGCAGTTTCATTTCTTCAGCTATTTGCGAGACTGTCGGCGCATCAGCGAGTTTTGTGTGTAAGTCCGTGACAGCGTGTTTATACTGACTAACCAGTTCAACCATATATGTGGGCACAGATATCGGGCCGCAGTCGAGCAGAAGCGCACGTTTGATGGTTTGCTTAATCCACCACGCCGCGTAAGTGCTGAACCGTACGCCAATAGAGGGGTCAAATGTATCGACCGCGCGAATGAGTCCGAGGTTGCCTTCCTCTATAAGGTCGCCAAGGGACATTCTGCCCGTGGCAAATCTTTTTGCGATACTGACCACCAGGCGCAGATTGCTCCTGACCAGATGGTCCCGCGCTTCAGGGTCGTCATCTTCAATTACTCTTTCCGCCAGTTCACATTCCTGTTCCCAGGTAAGCAGCGGCGATTCATCAATTTCAGACAGATAATCTTTTATTGTCGTATCAAAAACAGTCATTTGCTAACTCCTTTTATGGGACCTTGGCTGTAGTTATCTTTACTAAAGCTAATATCGTCTAAAAGCCAGTGCCTGTTAACCCCCACACCAATTTACATTGTGGCGACAAAGCCTAACAAAACACCAAAAACCACCTTTGCTGGTCTGTAAATATCCAACCATAGTAGAAATTGGTGTGGGTATTAATGAACAAAAAAGGCCGTCCTGATAAATCTGGACGGCCTTTTGAAGCTTTTATATATCTGTTTTTTTACTCTGTTTTTTCAGCTTCGTCTTTGGGCTCTTCTGCCGGCTCGTCTGCCTGTGGTTCTTCGAACTGAGGAATCATAAGCCCGTCACCTTCAAGGCCGCCTCTTCTTGTCTGCCCTGACGGCTGCGATTGAGTTGGAGTTTGAGTTTTCTCAACCGATTGCTTCTGGTCCTCTTCGGCCCATTTAACTCTCCGCATTGAAAGCCCGATTTTCCTTGAGTCGCTGTCAACTCTGAGGATTTTCACTTCGACTTCCTGCTGCGGTTTTAATACATCCTGCGGATTGTCAATCTTGTGGTCGGCTATTTCCGATATATGCAGGAGTCCTTCGAGGTCGGACTCGAGTTCCACAAAGACGCCGAAATTGGTTATCTTTGTTACAACACCCTTTACAATCTGGCCCGGCAGATATTTTTCCGGGATTGCGTGGAGCCACGGGTCCTCTGTAAGCTGTTTTACGCCGAGAGATATTCTTTGTTTTTCCTCATCGACTTCCATAACAACGCACTTGACCTGCTCGTCTTTCTGCAGTGCTTCGCCCGGATGATTATATTTTTTCGTCCAGCTTATATCGGAGATGTGAATCAGTCCGTCGATGCCCGGCTCGATTTCAACAAAAGCGCCATAGTTCGTCAGGCTTGTGACCTTGACAGTAACAATAGTGCCCGGCGGATATTTCTGCGAGGCAACGGCCCATGGATTATTTTCGAGCTGTTTAACGCCGAGAGAAATTTCCTGTTTGTCCTTGTTGATTTCGAGAATAACGACCTCAATCTGGTCGCTGAGCTTGTAAAGGTCGCCTGGATGATTGATTTTTTTCGTCCAGCTCATTTCGCTGATGTGCACAAGGCCTTCAACGCCTTCTTCGAGCCTGACAAAAATGCCGTAGTTCATTACATTAACAACGGTGCCTTTTACTCTTGCGCCGATCGGATAACGTGTGTCTATGTTTTCCCACGGACTTGCCGATTTCTGTTTAAGGCCCAAAGAGACTTTCTCGTTTTCCTTGTCAACGCCGATAACCACACATTCGATTTCCTGGTCAAGGTTGACGACTTCCGACGGATGCGATACCCTGCCCCAGCTTAAATCCGAGATATGCAAAAGGCCGTCGATTCCGCCGAGGTCGACAAATACTCCGAAATCGGCGATATTCTTGACGATACCTTTTCTGCGCTGACCAACTTCGATTTCCGCAAGCAGTTTTTCCTTGCCGGCAGAACGCTGCTGTTCGATAACTCTTCGTCTCGATATGACGATGTTTTTGCTTTCTGTATCAATTTTAAGAACTTCGCAGGTAACTTCCTGACCGATGAATCTGCTTATATCACCCGGCTTTCTGATATCGACCTGTGAAGCAGGCAGGAAGACCGGTACGCCGATATCCACCAACAGGCCGCCCTTGATTCGACGTATGACTCTGCCTGTTACGATGTCGCCTTCCTTCTTTGTCGTGATGATTTTTTCCCAGCCTTTGATTCGGTCTGCTTTTCTCTTGCTCAGAATAATTAGCCCGCCTGAATCAACCTCTTCGAGAAGGACTTCAATTTCTCTGCCGCTCTGTATTTCGTCGGGGTCATCGAATTCGGAAACATCGACAACGCCTTCGCTTTTGAGACCGATTTCGAGAATTACATCGTTGCCAATCTGCTGAAGAATTCTGCCCTTAAGAATTGTGCCGGGCGTTAATGCGTCAACTTTCTTTTGCAGCGCTTCCGCGAGAAGAGCGTTCTCATCTGCGCTGAATAGTTCGTTAACCTTGCTGTCGAGCTCCTCGGGGGTAAAACCTAATTTTCTAACAATATTTCTATCAACCATAAAACCTTCCTTCTGTTCGTGGAGTACATTAATCGGCCGATGCGTCCTCCACATACATTTTAAACGCAACTGCCATACAATTTATTGACATAAAAACGCATTGACCTTACGTAGCCAATGCGTATCTAATCCCTGAATTGCAATGCCTTTATTCTTATTTTTTCTTCTTTCGGCTGCCGCACATCCGCAGATTCTCGACAAAATCATCGATAATCCATTGCGGCGTGGAAGCTCCTGCCGTAATACCGGCAACATTATTACCGGAAAGGATACTTTTATCAAGTTCTTTCCAGTTTTGCAAATGAAAGGTTTTTTTATTGTATTTTTTGCAGACCTGGGCCAGTTTTCTTGTGTTGGCGCTATGTAAACCCCCGAGAATAAACATTATATCGACTTTTTTGCACAATCCGACGGCACAACTCTGCCTTTTAATAGCTTCCTTACATAAGGTGTTAATCACTTTCAGCTCTGAAAAATTGGTTTGGGCTATTTCGGCAATCATTTCCGCAAAATGCTCGGGGCTTTGCGTGGTTTGGCATATTATCCCTAACTTCTTGAATTTGCTAAGTTTAGCAACATCTTTTTTGCCGCCTACAACCGCAATATCAGGTGCGTAGCCAAGCACTGCCTGTACTTCAGGATGGCCTTTGTCTCCAATCATCGCCACTTTGTAGCCCTGACTATGAAGAAGTTTCGCAATTTTTTGCACTCTTTTCACGAGCACACAGGTAGCGTCAACGATTTTGAAGCCTTTTTGCCTGATTTTCCTTATTTGTTCGGCGGTTGCGCCATGCGAACGAATGATTACCGTGCCTGATTTTACTTTCCCGATTTTCTCGACACTTTTCAGCCCCGCCGCGGAGAGTTTTTTGACCACATCCTTATTATGAATGATTTCGCCCAGACTATATACGTTTTTCTCTCCGGCAAGAGTCTTTTCGGCCATCGTTATGGCGTTTCTTACTCCTGGACAAAAACCGCAGCTTTGCGCAACTATAACTTTCATCTATCCACTTTCTCAATAGCCGCTAAGGCACAAAGGCACCAAAAAACTAAATTATAGTATTACTATTAACTCTGCCACAAACTTTTTAAAAAAAATTTCGTGTCTTAGTGTCTTTGTGGCTATTTAATAGTTAAAAGGTTTTCTGCCGACTTTGAGCCTGAGTTCCGTCTGCATATCCCTGAGGATTTTAGTGATGTATTTTGCGAATTCCCTGTCGCCCAGTTCGGCGACTTTCCGGGCCGGAATCGGCGGGCCGTAAGTTACGTATACTTTTCCAGATGAGAATATTTTTTTATGCTTCGGCCAACACTCATACGCGCCATCGATGACAGAAGGTACGATTGGGACATTGGCTTTTCGCGCAAGCAGTCCGAAGCCGGGTTTTATCTCGGCGATTTTGCCGTCCCGCGTTCGTGTGCCTTCGGGATACAGAACAAGGCCGTAGCCATCTTTGAGTTTTTCCACAAACATCCTCATCGCAGTAAGGTCGGCCTGACCCCTTTTTATCGGTATGGCATTAAACGAGCGAACAAGTGTGCCGAAGACGGGTTTTGTAAAAAGAGTACTTCTGGCGGCAAAGCAGCACTGACGCCTTAAAGGATTTGCGTTAATCATCGGGTCAAGAAAACTTTGATGATTGGACAATAACAGGAATCCGCCTTTTTCCGGTATGTACGAGATGTTATAAGCCTTCGGCTCAAAATATATCTTACAAAATACCCGACAGGCGGCCCGCCATAAGCTGTACCAGATATAATTAATATCTCTTTTAATCATTTCAGGTCGTCCTGATAGTCGAAAGGTTCCCTGCCGATTTTTAATCTCAGCTCTTTCTGCATATCCCTGAGAACATTGGTGAGGTACTTTGCAAATTCCCTGTCGCCGATAGAAATTATTTCATCCGGCTGTATAGGCCTGCCATACTGGACAAAGACTCTTCCCGGCGAAAACATTATATTGTGTTTCGGCCAGCATTCGAAGGCGCCGTCAATAATAACAGGGATTATCGGCACAGACGCCCGTCTGGCAAGCAGGCCGAAGCCCGGTTTAATTTTTGCGATTTTGCCGTCGTTCGTTCTGGTTCCTTCGGGATAAAGAACAAGACCATATCCGGCCTTGAGTTTTTCTATGCATTCCTTTAACGCGGCAAGGTCGGCATGACCCCTTCTAATGGAAATGCTGGTGTATGTAAGAAGCATCCAACCGGATATCGGTACTTTGAAAAGGCTGTCCCTTATGGCGAAGGCACATACCCTGTTTATCGGCGTAACCACAAGCATAGGGTCGATGAAGCTTTGATGATTGCTGAGCAGAAGAAACCCGCCGCGTTTCGGAACGTTTTCGATACCGTAGAAACGTATTCTGAAAAACATAACACAAAAGAATCTGACCGGCCAGCCGCAGATGAAATACCAGATATATTTAAGAAATCTTTTAATCATTTTTCTTTATCCGTTCGAGAATTTTATCGACAACCTGCTGAAGCGTCAGGCTGGTCGTATCAACAGTAATCGCGTCCGCAGCGGGGGTCAGCGGCGAAACTTTTCTTGTAGAGTCCTGCCTGTCCCGCTTTTCAATTTCTTCCTGCAGACTGTTTAAATCGACTTTATAGCCGTTTTCAGTTAATTCCTTCGCCCGCCTTTTTGCGCGCTGGCCGGCATCGGCGGTAAGAAAGAATTTAAAGTCGGCATCTGGAAAAACAACAGTTCCCTGGTCCCTGCCTTCGGCTACGATTTTTTCGTGTTCGGCGGCAAAGGCTCTCTGCTTTTTTACAAGTCTGCTCCGCAAAGACTGTACAGAAGCGATAAAATGCACATTGGCAGTTACCTGCGGGTCGCGGATTTTTTCAGTAACATCGCTGTTGTTTATTTTTGCGGCCATTTTGCCGTCTTTAATTTCAAATTTGAAATCGGTACTATCGATAATTTCCTCGAGCCGGGCTATATTCCCGAGGTCGCAGCGGTTCTGCATCGCGGCAAGTGTGGCAGTACGGTATATCGCGCCTGTGTCGAGAAACGCCGCGCCAATCCTTGCGGCAAGAAGCTTTGCCGTCGAGCTTTTCCCGCTGCCGGCAGGACCGTCAATGGTTATTATAAGTTCAGCCATTTTTGTCCGAGACTCTGATTGCTACAATGCTCGTATCGTCCGTCTGGCTGGCAAGGCCGATAAATCTTCTGCGCAAGGTAAAAATATTGTTTACGATTTCACGGGCCGTGCCTGTCGCGCACTGCTTGAATGTTTTATACAGATTGTCTATGCCCCACATTTTTCCATCGAAATTAACGGCGTCAATCAGTCCATCGGTATAAAACAGCATTCTGTCATCGTGCTTGAGTTCGATTTTCTCGATTTCATATTCAGTTTCTTTTGTAACGCCGAGAACAAGGCCGCCTTTTTTCAGTTCGCGGATTTTACCGCTTCGCCAGAGCAGTCCGGGTTCGTGGCCGCAGTTGCAGTATGTCATACTCATCTCTTTTATATTGATAATCGCATAAAAGAGCGTAATAAATTCTCCGTCTCTGCACTCATCGCAGGCGGTGCTGTTAAGTTTGCGGACGATTTCAGCCATAGTATGCCTTTTATGCCCGCCGTCAGCGTAAGCTCTTATCATACCCCTGAATGAACTCATCATAAGCGCAGCGGGGATACCTTTGCCGATAACATCGGCTATGGCTATGGCAAGATTGTCTCCATCGAGCTTGATAAAATCGTACAGGTCTCCGCCGACACCGAAACACGGTTTGTAAGCAGCGGCGATATCGAGTCCGTGCATTTTAGGCGCAGCTTCGGGTATCATTCTTCTCTGAATAATTCCGGCCAGCCTAACCTGCTGAGCGACCTGTTCGCCCTGAATCGCCCTTGCGTAATATTTTGCGTTTATAATAGCGACGGCACATTGAGAGGCCACCGACCTTACCAGCGCAATGTCGTCTTCGGTGAATCCGCCCGGCCGGGGCCGGTATAATCTCAGTACTCCGACCGGCTTGTTTTTGAACTGCATCGTAACGGTAAGCTGGCTGACAATGCCTTCCTTGGCCGAGGCCTGGGGATATCTTATCCGCGGGTCGGCCCGCATATCGTCGATAATTACCGCTTCGCCGGCAAATGCCGCTTTTATAACAGGGTCCTCTTTCGTAACGGGGCCTTTGTTCCTGTATTCCTCGCTGAGGCCGAAAGTGCTTCGCATTTTCAGCTCTCCGGTTTCATCGTCGAGCAGTCTTATCGAGCAGGCCGAGGCTCCGGTTATTTCGACGGCAGCGCGCGAAAGCTTATCCAGCACATCGCCAAGCGCAAAACCGCCTGCGACCAGTGTCGTAAGCTGGTAAATCTGTTCTTCTCTTTTTGTCGGTTTTTTAATAATTTTCATATTATTTCACAAATCACGCCCTGGGCGGATAACTCCAAATAATTAAAAGTGGTGGTATTATAACCACTTTCAAATAATTTTAAATAGATTACAGACATATTATTTTTGACTGCCTTGCCCCACAGGCTGACAATATTATGTTGCGTGTCCGCTTTTGGCGGATAAAATTGCCAAAAGAGACGGTTCGTATTATACTTACAGTCAGGAAAAAAGCAATGTCCGATGTCGCCAAACATATATTTTTCAGCGGCCAGGTCCAGGGCGTAGGTTTTCGCTTCACGGCCAACAGCATAGCCAGACGCTATGAACTGACGGGTTTTGTGCGCAATACCGCTGACGGCAAGGTCGAGATATTTCTGCAGGGAGCGGAAGAAGATATCGACGACTGTATCGAGGATTTACAACAAACCTTTACGGTAAGGGATGTTCATATAGAACAGATTGAGCCGAATCCTTCTTATGAGGATTTCAGGATAACATTTTAACAACAGCCATGAAATCGGGTCCTAAAAAAAATCTTCTGCAAAGTTATAGAATGCTGCTGTCGCATCGATGGCACAGGCTGATTGTCATATTCATTATCTACCTGATAAAGGCAAGTCCGGCGTGGGCACTGCCTATAGTTACCGCCATAATGATAGACCTTGCCGCCGGAAGCGATCCTAAAAAAACGGAAAAACTTCTTTATTACTTTATTTCTATGGTCGTTTTAACTCTTCAGAATATTCCCACCCATGTCATATATTCGAGAATGCTAAGCGATGTAATGCGCGGCATAAGTCTTTATTTGCGAAAAGAACTTTGCCGGCAGCTCCAGCGTCTGAGCCTTTTGTATCACCACAAATCGAGCATAGGCAAACTCCAGTCGAAAATTATCAGGGATATCGAGATTGTCGAACAAACGCCGCGTATTTTCGCCGAACAATTATTCGGTTTCGTATGCCAGGTTACGATAGCCATTACGGCAATAGCCCTCCGCAAGCCGACGGCGCTGTGGTTCTTTCTTATTACAGTGCCGATAGCAGTAATAATTCGAAAAATGTTTTCGGAAAAAGTCAGAAAAAGCGCCAAAAGCTATCGTTACGCCATCGAGACGATGAGTTCGTCCATGAACGATATGCTTAATATGATACCGATTACCCGCGCTCACGGGCTTGAGGAATACGAAGTAAAGGAAGTTGACGCGAAAATTTCGGCTGTTTTCAGAAGGGGCAAACATTTCGATACGCTAACGGCAGTTTTTGGTTCGTCCTCGTGGGTGGCGATGTCCATACTTCATATAACATTTATCGCCGGCTCATCGTACGCGGCTATTAAGGGATATATAAGCATCGGCGATGTTGTGCTTTTCAATTCGATGTTCCTTGCGCTGACCGGGCAGATGCTTATGATAATAGGAACGCTGCCGCAGTTAAGCCAGGCGTCGGAATCCATAAACTCGATTTATGAAGTGCTCGACTCGCCCGACCTTGAAGAAAACAGCGGCAAAAAACCGTTCGAAAAAATCGCCGGAAATTTTCAATTCGCAAATGTCAGTTATCAGTATCCCGATACAAAAAGACACGCCCTGAAGGATTTTACACTCATGGTCGAGCCGGGGCAGTCCGTGGCGTTTGTCGGCCAAAGCGGTTCGGGCAAATCGACGGTTCTTTCACTCGTACTCGGTTTCATACGGCCCAACAGCGGGCAACTGCTTATCGACGGGAAAGATATTATGGAGATGGACCTGAGAACATACCGCAAATTCGTTGGAGTCGTAACACAGGAAACGATTTTCTTTTCCGCGAGCATATACGAAAACGTCGCCTACGGGGACAAGGACATCACGCCGGAAGAAACAATCGAAGCGCTCAAAACCGCCGACGCTTATGAATTCGTTGAGGAACTTCCTAACGGCATTTATACGAATATCGGAGCCGACGGGCTGAAACTTTCAGGCGGACAAATGCAGCGGCTGGCAATCGCGCGGGCGATTGTTCGGGACCCGAGAGTTATTATCCTTGACGAGGCGACAAGCTCGCTCGACGCCGAATCGGAAGAAAAAGTCAAGCTTGCCATTGACCGGACAATGAAGGGCAGGACTACGTTTATCGTGGCACACAGGGTTTCTACAATCAAAAATGTCGATCGCATCGTCATTCTTGAAAAAGGGAAAATTATCGAGCAGGGCAGCCCGGCAGAGCTTATGACAAAAAATAATTTTTATTCAAACGCTGTCAGACAGGTTCAAATCGCCGAATAACAAATCACTGAAATGAAATATTCCCCCGTCTCTGCTGCTTGACAATACTCTTTAATTTTTTCTGTTTGAGTCTTTTTTCAACGGCTGTTTTTGTGGGTTTTGTCGGTCTTCTTGCTTTTGGTCTTTTCAGCGAATTTTCAATAAGTTCTGTCAGTCTCTCGACGGCAGAATCGCGGTTAGCCTTTTGGCTACGTGACTCCTGGCTGTGGGCAATCAGCTTATTATCTTTTGTCAGCCTGCCGGCAAGCTTTCTCATGGATATTATTTTTTGCTGGTCTGTTAGAAAGCTGCAATTTGCAATGTCGATTTCGGCGCTGATTTTGGTATTGAGTTTATTTACATTCTGCCCGCCGGGGCCTGAACTCCGGCTTGCCTTGAATGTAATCTCATTTTGAGGTATTTGGATATTGGTATTTGCCATCTATTTCGTTTCAAAAATAGCCCCCAAGACACAAAGGCACGAAGAAAAAAATAATTAATATATAAAACTTTGTGTCTTAGTGCCTTTGTGGTTATAAAAATGCGCCCGGCAGGACTCGAACCTGCAACCTTCGGATTCGAAGTCCGTGACTCTATCCAATTGAGCTACGGGCGCAAACATATCCGATTACAAATGGGCGATACAGGATTCGAACCTGTGACCTCACGGGTGTGATCCGTGCGCTCTAACCAGCTGAGCTAATCGCCCTTTCACAGCGGAGACTATTAAACTCTGTTTATAAGCCAATTGTCAAGTTTTTTGAGATAAGTATCGTTTTTAGCAAAATTTATGTTGAAATAATAAAAAGATTTGCAAATAATTATAACAAGTTATATAATTGAAGAACAAATTTGTCTATAATGTTTCTAAAGGAGCAAAAATGTCTTTAGGCCAGATAATCAGAAAAAGACGGCACGAACTCAATATAACCCTCGACGAAGTCAGCGCGAAAACAGGCTTTTCAAAACCTTATCTTTCAACCATTGAAACAGGCAAGGTAAAAAATCCGCCCGGCGATAAGCTGCTCCGCGGACTCGAAGAAGCTTTACAGTTCGCTCCCGGTACACTTCGGCACACGGCCAATCTTGACAGGATGCCCGCCGATGTGCGTCAGCAGTTCGAGGCTTATGAATCAGAAAACCAGCGGTGGCGAAAATTAGTGCGGAACCTTGTTGACAAAAAAGTTAAAGGCACCGAAATCAACGACATGCTGGCCAAGAATGATTTACAAATCGACGACAAAATTTCAAAAACAGAACCCGGCAGATTGATACCGATTATAAATCGTGTCGCCGCCGGCTACCCTGTCGATTTCGACGACCTTCAGTACCCTGCCGGCTTTGCAGATGATTATGTGCGATGCCCGGACATCGACGACCCGCAGGCCTTCGGAGTAAGAGTTATCGGCGACTCAATGGAGCCGAGATTTTTACAGGGAGATATCGTAATATTTTCGCCGGCAGTTGAAGTAAGAAGCGGCGACGATTGTTTCGTAAGACTGGCAACACCACACGAAACGACATTCAAGCGTGTCTTTTTTGAAGCTGATAATATAGTAAGGCTCCAGCCGCGAAATGAAAAATATTCGCCGATGGTTGTTGAAGGCTCCCGAATCAACGGCCTTTACCGTGCCGTCATTAAATACGAAAGACTTTAGAAACTGTAAAAGGATATTTTTGATGTTATTAAAAAACCCCGATTTGCGTTATGCAAAGCGGGGTTTAAATTTTCAATTTTAAATCCTGTTACGTTCCTTCGGTATTATTATCCGCACCGGGTGCGGCGGCAACAGGTTCTGGTTTTGGTCTTTCTTCGAGGAGACCTTCGAATTTCAGGGCGTTTTCATCGAGCACATCAATCTTAATGACGTTCTTGCCCTTGAATTCTCCCCTGAGTATATTTTCACTCAATGAGTCTTCGATATACCTTTCTATCGCGCGACGCAGAGGACGGGCACCGAATTCAGGATTGTAACCCTTTTCGATAAGAAACTCTTTGGTCGGGCCGCTGATGTCGAGTCGATAACCCTGCTTGACCAGACGCTTAAAGACTTTGTTGAGTTCATATTCGACAATCGTAGTCAAGTCGTCCTTTGTAAGCGAATGGAAAACGATAACATCGTCGAGCCTGTTCAGGAATTCCGGCCTGAAGTGCCGTTCGACTTCTTTCTGAAGCATATCTTTCATCTTTTCATAGTTTGCTTCAGCGGTTTTTTTGCCGAATCCGAAACCTGACTGGTTCTTGATAAGGTCGGCGCCGATATTACTGGTCATAATCAGAATAACATTTTTGAAATCGACATGTCTGCCGAAGCTGTCGGTAAGTCTGCCTTCTTCCATAATCTGCAGCAGCATATTATAGACATCCGAATGAGCTTTTTCGATTTCGTCCAGCAGCAGAACGGCATAAGGTCTGCGTCTGATTCGTTCGGTCAGTTGGCCGCCTTCTTCGTATCCGACATATCCGGGCGGTGCGCCGACGAGACGGCTGACGTTATGTTTTTCCATATACTCGCTCATATCGATTTGAATCATGGCGTCTTCGTCGCCGAACATAAATTCGGCAAGAGCCCTGGCGAGCAGCGTTTTTCCAACGCCGCTGGGGCCGATGAATATGAACGAGCCCATCGGACGGTTCGGGTCTTTTAAGCCGCTGCGGCTTCTGCGGACGGATTTGGCGATTGCGGCGACAGCCTCATCCTGGCTGACAACTCTCCTGTGCAATTCGCTTTCGAGCTCGAGAAGTCTTTGCGCCTCGTGTTTTTCAAGACGCGTAAGCGGCACGCCGGTCATCTTGCTGACGACCTCGGCTATAGTTTCGGTATCGACGACACCGGTGCTTTCCTTGTTCTTGTCGTACCACTGCTGCTGCACTTCGGCTTTTTTATCCAGCAGCTTCTGGCACTCATCGCGAAGAGACGCGGCTTTTTCATAGTCGGCGTTCTTGACGGCTTCGTCTTTTTCCATCTGCATATTTTCAATCTGCTTTTCTATATCCGCAAGATTCGGCGGAGCAGTCATATTCTTAAGCCTGATACAGGCGCCGGATTCGTCGATAACATCTATGGCCTTGTCCGGCAGACATCGGCCCGTTATGTATCTGCTGGAAAGCTCCACGGCCTGATTGAGCGCCTCATCGCTGAAAGTTACACGATGATGGGCCTCGTAACGGTCGCGCAGACCTTTGAGAATCTCGAGCGTCTCATCCTTGTTCGGAGGTTCGACAACAATAGTCTGGAACCGGCGTTCCAGAGCGGCGTCTTTTTCGACATATTTTCTGTATTCATCGAATGTCGTGGCGCCGATGCACTGCACTTCTCCGCGGCTCAATGCGGGCTTTAAAACATTGGAGGCGTCGATAGCGCCTTCAGCGCCGCCTGCGCCGACAAGAGTGTGAAGCTCATCGACAAAGAGCACGACATTTTTGGCGCGTTTGACTTCATTGATAACGGCCTTGATTCTTTCCTCGAACTGGCCCCTGTATTTTGTGCCCGCCACCATCAGGGCAAGGTCCAATGATACGATTCTTTTATCGCGGAGCAGTTCGGGAACCTGTTTATCGGTGATTCGCTGGGCAAGACCTTCGACGATTGCGGTTTTTCCAACGCCTGCTTCGCCGATAAGAACCGGATTATTCTTGGTTCTTCTGCAAAGTATCTGGATAAGTCTTTCGATTTCAGTTTTTCTGCCGATGACCGGGTCGAGTTCACCTTCAGCGGCAAGAGATGTAAGGTCCCTGCCGAAACTGTCGAGAGCGGGTGTGCGGCTCTTTTGCTGTCCTTTGCCCGCCATCGTCGGGTCCATTTTCATATCGAGCGAAGGCATACTGTTTTCAACGCCTGCGCCGAGCAGATTAAGAACTTCCTGACGAACTTCTTCGAGCTTTAGGCCGAGGTTCATCAAAACCTGAGCGGCAACGCCTTCGGTCTCGCGAAGAAGACCTAAAAGCAGATGTTCTGTGCCGATGTAATTATGATTGAGAGACCTTGCCTCTTCGATTGCGAATTCTATAACTTTTTTGGCTCTTGGCGTATGCGGCAGTTTTCCCATAGTAACCATATCGGGGCCGCTCTTGACGAGTTTTTCAACTTCCAGCCGGAGCTTCTTTATATCGACATCGAGATTCTTGAGGACATTGGCGCCGACGCCGGAACCTTCCTTTACGAGGCCGAGCAGAATGTGCTCCGTTCCGATATACTCGTGGTTGAACCGCTGAGCTTCCTGATTAGCCAGGGCCATTACTTTTCTTGCTCTATCTGTAAAACGTTCGAACATAATTACCTCATTATCTGGTATTTAGTGTCTATTATTAATATTTGGCATTTAGTATTTTATATCAAAAACCAAATTTAAAAAATAAAAATGACAAATCAAAATTCAAAAAACACTGTTTTCGGCATTTTTGCCTATTCTTATATGCTTTGCCCTGAAAAATTGTTCACAATTATCGGGCGTAAACCTGTCCTATGAGAGGCTTATCCGGTTTTATCGACAAAAAACAGGGGCAACTTTTGGGTCAAAAACAGAAAAAAAGTGTATTTTTCAACAGTTATTAATTTTTAGTTGTTGAGCCGGGCCGCTTTTCTTTCCACGCGGCATAATCTTCGGCCACGCGAGCGCCCCAATAGCCATACCAGCCATAACCTCTGCGGCGTTCGAGTTCAATCTCGGCAAGATTATATTTTTTCACGCCATCGCGACCAGAAAAAATCGGACGGTTGGTTTCGATTTCATAGAACCTCGCCCAGATAGGCGGAGCATTGGGGTCCTGTTTTACGACACTGTTTTCTCTGGTTCGAATTATGCGGATGCCGGTAATTTTAGAAGACGCAAACCACTCGGCGCCGGCACTGACGGCACCGGCCACTTCAGGATTCGGATTATCAAGACTCATCAGCAATTGCAGAATGCCGGCACTTTCCGAACCGCTCAGCGAGATAAGTTCGTATGTTCGTGCAGGACGCGGGCTGCAATCCAATTCGTCATGCTGGGCGCACCAGACTGTAGGCTTGCCATTCACTATGACCTGGCATTTGAGAATACACTGAACGCCGCGGTCGAAACTTTTTTGAGCCTCTTTACGCCGATGCGTATCCACAAAGGCAAAATCCGGCGACGAGGCGACATCACGAAGAAGCTTCATCAGGCGAACCATAGAATTATCATTAAAGGTGATATGGCGGGGATATTCTTTCCCCGGCGGATAATACTGCGGCCAGCCGCCTGTGGGGTATTGCGCTTTGAAGATATGGTCAATACCTTTGAGAAGCGACTGCCGATATCGCGGGGTTTTAGTCGCGCGAAAAGCTCTGGCAAGAAATCGTATTTCTTCAGTCGTTGCGCCATTGTCGAAAGTACCCTGAATAGTATTCCGGTCCGAAGTGAACGGCTGAAGTGTTGTATTGACATTCTTTGGCCAACTGCCCTGCGGACTTTGCCATGATAAAATATTGTCGGCGATTCGAATTCCTTCCTGGCTTCGATACCAGGCGCCAGGCCGTTTGCTGTAATCGTCCCAATGGTTTCGCGGCAAGCGCCCCGGCCTTCTTGCCGCAGAGGCATTGGCCGCTGTTTTAGATATTGTGTTTGGTTCTGCAAGCAAAGCGGAACAGAAAAATACAGATAAAAGCATATAAAAAAGTACCCTGATTAAATGTCCCGTTGCCGCGGTTCTGCTTTTTTGGTTCTTTTTCATAATAATTTTCAAATTAAATATAGGCGAATTTTAACCTAAAGCGTTGCGCTTCAGATTAAAATTTGGGATAGTTAATAAATAATTGTTTTATATTACCTGCGCGATTCTGAAGTGTCGGCCGGAGCCAAGAGAATAATCACCGTTTCCACTACCATCCAGACAGACAAAATAAATACTATTGAACCTATCGCCGTCAGCAGATAATTTTTCGCTTTGATGAAATCGCTGAGCTTGTAAACAAGTGCCCAGACAGTAATTACGAGCATCAGTAAGCACGGGATAAAAGTAATCAGCAATTTTGCACCGCCTTTGTGTTTGAGATATACGGTTACCACCAGCAGCGACAGTGCGGCGAGAAGCTGATTAACAGTTCCGAACAGCGGCCAAAGCGTTATGGCACCTTTGCCGTCAGCGCCTGTGGCAAAAGCCAAAATAGCGGCAGTGGCTACGGCAAATGTGGTAGCGGTATATCGATTAGAAAATTTCGGGAGCCTGAGACTGACGGCCAATTCGCTGACTATGTATCGCTGAAGACGAGCGGTCGTGTCAAGAGTTGTGCCGGCAAATGAAGCGATAAAAACGCCCATCACGGCGATACCGAGAGTCTGAGGTATTTTCAGGGCGGACATAATATTGGCGGCACCGACAACTACGGCTGTAATATTGGCGTCAAGTCCTTCGGCACCGGACCATGACGAGTAATGGTGAAGCCAGGCTTCTCTTCCAAGGAGTAAAGTGCCATTGGCTGTTTTATAGCCGAGGCCAATTCCTGCGGCAACGCAAACAATAACCAGCACGGCAAGAACACCTTCGATAAGCATCGAGCCGAAACCTACGAAAAGAGCGTCAGGCTCTTTTTCAATCTGCTTGGGAGTTGTACCGCTGGCGACAAGGGAGTGAAAACCGCTGATTGCGCCGCAGGCGATTGTGATAAACAGGAAAGGCATCAGCGGCGGAGCCCCGGCCGGAGATGGATTGAAGGCCGGCGCGACAAGAGACATATTCATAGTAAATGACGCAACTACGGCAGAGACGCCGAGAAGAGCCATCATAATAAAAAGCTGCCAGGCGTTGATGTAATCACGAGGCTGGAGAAGAATATTTACCGGCAAAGTCGAGGCAAAAAAACAGTAAACCAGCAAAATTAATGTCCACGAGCCTGTCGGCGGCATCTCAAATATTTTCGGCATAGAAAAAGGAAATATACTGCCGAGCCAGATTGTGGCATACATCATAAATACGGCCAGAACAGTCACGAGCGTGATGTTGATATTTTTCTTGTAAATCGCCCAGCCTGTTGCCATGGCAATCGGAATCTGGAGCCAGACAGCGAGAACCGACGATGGAAAACGGGCAAAAACTATGGCGATAACGACTCCGAAGATGGCAAGTACTATAAGTAGTACAAGAAATATAATCACAAAGAAAATAAATCGTATTCTTTTATTTATATATTTAGCGGCAATCTCAGAGATACTCCTGCCCTGGTTTCGCAATGAAAGAACCAAAGTGCCGAGGTCGTGAACGGCGCCCATAAATATACTGCCGAAAACCACCCATAAAACGGCTGGCAGCCAGCCCCAGATGATTCCGATAGCTGGGCCGACAATCGGGCCCGTGCCGGCAATTGAAGAAAAATGATGACCGAAAATGACTATCTTTTTCGAAGGAATATAATCCATTCCATCGCTAAACTCTTTCGATGGGACATGCCTGTCGGGGTTGAGCTTGAAAATTTTGCGGGCAAGATATTTGCCGTAAGTGTGATAAGCTATGATATAGGCGGTAAAACATAAGACCATCAGCAGTAGCGCCTGCATTCTTAAAATCCTTTCAATCAGACTCTTTTCTTCTGGAACGAACGAGAAGCCTTATCGGCACTTCGGCAAAGCCGAGATTATCACGGAGCCTGCCGACGAGAAACCGCCTGTAATTTTCATCGAAGAGCTCGGTTTTATTGACAAATAAAATTATCGTGGCCGGCTTTACCGCAACCTGCGTCGCGTAGAATATTTTGGGGAACTGGGAGGATTTCGTCCTTCCGCCCAGACGCTCGGCGGTTACCTGCTCAATCGCATCGTTCAGCCGCGGCGTTGGAATTTTCGTAGTCGCCTGCTTGTAAAGCTCAGTAGCCAAATCGAGCAGCGATTGAACATTTTTGCTTTCGGTAGCGGTGATAAAAGCTATTGGGGCATAACTTAACTGCGGCAGCGTTTTGCCGAGATATGTGACGTAATCGTCGGTCGAGGCCGTATCCTTTGCGAGGTCCCATTTGTTCACCACGAGAATACAGGCCTTGTATTCGGAGGAAATAAAAGCGGTAAGTTTTTTGTCGACCTGCGATATCGGCTCGGCCGCGTCAATCAGGAGAAATACAATGTCCGCCCTGCTGATGGATCTTGTCGCCCTTACGTAGCTGTAAAATTCTATGCTGTTGGCAAGACTGCTTTTTTTGCGTACACCTGCCGTATCGATAACAATAAAAGTTTTGCCGTCCTTTTCAAATCGGACGTCCACCGCATCACGGGTTGTGCCGGGAATCTCGCTGACGATTACACGTTCCTGACCGGCAATCGCATTAGTGAGCGTACTTTTACCGGCGTTTCGCTTGCCGACTATCGCGATACGCATTTCTACATCCTGCGGTTTTTCGCCGGTATTGTCATTGAGCAGCTCGGTTATTTTTTCAACGAGAAGCTGCTTGTTCATGTTGTTCGTAGCCGAGACGCAAAGAGCGTGGCCAAAGCCGAGCCTTGCGAAATCGGCGGCGGCTGGAAACATATTCGCCTCGTCAGCCTTGTTCGCCACGAGAAGAATATTTAAATCATTTTTCCGCAATAAGCGGGCAATCTCCTTGTCCAGCGATGTCAGGCCGTCGCGAATATCAACCACAAAAACAACAAGGTTCGCCATGCTGATTGCCTGTTTTATCTGGTTTTCAATGTGCTCCTTGAGCTGGTCGGAATCGACAATGCCGTAGCCGCCGGTGTCGATAAGTTCAAAATAGCGGCCATTTCTTTCGATTATCGCACTGACGCGGTCTCTTGTAACACCGGCGGTCGGCTCGACAATACTTATCATTTCGCCCGCTATTGCGTTAAAAAGCGAGCTTTTGCCTACATTCGGACGACCAATAATTGCGACAACAGGTAATGCCATTTTAATTCAAATCCAAAAACCTAATTTCTGATGTTAGAACGAGGTGGGATTATAACAGAAATGCCGGATTATTTAAACAACTATTGATTGGGCTTTTGGACAATGCTCCTTTCGTACCACAGACGGCATTTGTCTTTATTCTTTTTAAAAAACCAGCCAAGAACGAGACTAAATACGATTGTTTTATAACTAAACCATTTATATTTTCGCCAGGAGGTCTGTATCCGGATGTCGAGAATGCAGAATTTCATGTTGTGTTTTTTCGCCCAGGTTTTGAGATGTTTGGAGAAAATCAGTTCCTCGGCGATGTAAACGGTTTCGTCGAAACCGCCGATATCCTGCCAGGTCTGTCTTAGGCAAAATAAATATAAACCGGCGGCAAGGTTTCTAAAACGTGAGATAAAATTCCAGAACCAAATCAAAAGTTTAATTTTAAAAATTTTTGTGCCGGAGTCATCGAGCAGTGTGCCTCCGCCTGCTATTTTGCCGGAGTCGAGAAGTTCCAATGTTTTCCCTAAAAGTTGTCCCGAAAGAATAGAATCGGCATCGAGAAAAATCAGGTATTTGCCTTTCGCCGCTTTTGCGCCCCGGTTTCTGGCTTTTGAAATCTGGTTTACCGGCTCAAAGATTACTGTTGCACCGAAAGATTTTGCAATATCGGCGGTCTGGTCGGTCGAATTATTATCGACGACTATGATTTCGCCGGTGCGGTCGGGAAAATGATTTTGCGCATCTTTGGCAGCCTTAAGAGTTCTGCCTAAATATGCCGCTTCATTGTAAGCGGGCATAACTATTGAATAATCAGGCGAAGAAATGCTCATCGTATTTTACTAAATTAAAAACAAAAGGACAGGCGATAAAACCCATCCTTTTGTCGTATTTGTGCGTTATTGCGCAGGAGCTTCTTTTTGGAGTTCCTGACCGGCTTTTTCCATTTCCTTGCCGGCCTGTTCCTTTGCAGCTTCGGCGTTCTTTGCGGCTTCCTGACCGGCTTGTTCAGTCTGTTTTTGCATTTCAGGCATAGTCGGCTGGGTCTCTTTTTTCTTACAGCCAAACGCGACTGTAAGACTGATAAGAACAAGAACTAATAGGATTTTTCGCAGCATTTTACATTCTCCTTAAAAGAATTATTCGGCTTACATATTATTGCGCGTTAACGTCCGCCTTGATTTCCTTTTCGATTTTGTCGAGCTGCTGGTCCATATTCTCTTTCGTTACATCATCCTGTGCCTGTTTTTGCGTCTCTGCCTTTGTCTGCGGAGGCTTGTCAGCCTGAACAGGTTTCGACTCTTCTGTTTTTTTGCAGCCGAAACTAATAAACAGGACTGTTGTAAATATAATTGTCAGAATTTTTCTGGTCATTTTTATTCTCCCTAAAAATGTTTTTTGCTTATTTTTTGGTTTCGTTCCTGTCAAATGTCGGCGAGGCAGCCGCCGGTTTTTGATGAAGCTGCATTATTGTTTTCCTGTGTCTGCCGGTTTCCATTTTTATCAGTTCATCAACTTTTTGAATTTTATCGGTCAGATTGTTTTCTTCCGCCAACTGTCGTATGCGCTGTAATATGGCGATTCTCCGGTTGTGTTTCTGATATTCTTCTGAAAGCTGCGACTCAAAGGCCTTGCGCTGCTGGACATGCTCTTTGCTTCTGGCCATCTGCCTTTCCGCCGCGGCCTGGTCCATTTTCACGGGCTGATTGCTTTTTATCATTTTTTCGCGAGCAGCTTTTTGCTGCTGATTAAGCATATTAGAATCCTTCGAGCCTTGCACTACGGCCTTGATGGCGCAGGGGTCAGCCGGTTTCTGCGGCTGAGTATTGCCGGCATTGTCAGTTCCTTCCGCCATTGCGGCAGAAATAACGAAACAGGTCAGGAATAAAATAAATTTTTTCATTTTTTACCTCCGGTAAATTAAAAATAACAGCTTTTATATTATTGTTCACTCCAAATAAAATTTGTCAATACATAAATCAATTTTTTGCCGAAGGCAAACGGCTGTTAACTTTTGCTTGCAAACTGCCGATTTTTTGTGTTAGTTAACTTTGTTTTATATAATTTAAGCTGTTTATGGAAATTTGAGATGTCCAGTGTACCAACAAACGCTGAAAGAATAAGACGGCTGCCGTGGTGGTTCGCGGCGGGGATGCTTGATAACGTCCGGATTTCGCTTATTTTCGGGCCGGTACTTATCCTGTTTCTGGACGCATTAAAGCTCGATAAGGCCAAAATAGGCGTGCTTTTGTCACTGCCGCTGTTTTTTCAGATACTATCGGTTTTTGTCGTTCCGCTGGTAGAAAAAATCGGCTACAAGCGGTCGTGTTTGATTTTTTACAGTATTCGCACAGGAATATTGTCCGGACTTCTGCTTACACCTCTAATCGTCCGGTATTTCGGCCCAGGCGGAGCATTTCTGTGGGTTGGTTTTATAATGCTCATATTTTCAATATCACTGGCAATCAGTCTTACCGCAGCGGGGCCGTGGGGGCAGGAAATTTTGCCGACAAATATCCGAAGCAAAGTGATTGCGCTTAATACTTTCCTGTGCGGTCTGGTAGTCATTAGCGGGACGTGGTTCGCCGGTTTCTGGCTCGAACGGTCAAGCGGGCTTGGCGGCTTTATGTTCCTGATAACCATAGGAATAATATTCGGTTTTTCGAGTATAACCAGCCATTTATTTTTTCCGGGCGGAGGCAGGATAAAAAAAGAAAGCCCCGGCAGAGAACATATAGAAAATATGCTCATAGCTTTCAAAGATAAGGATTTCGTGCGGCTCCTTGCCGGTATCGGAGTGTTCATCTTTATCGTTCAGGGAGTGGCGTCATTTGTTCCTCTTTTTATGAAAGACATCGTCGGTATAAACAGCGGCAGAGTCGTATTTCTGACAATGTGGACGACGGCGGGAACTTTGATAGCGGTTTATTTCTGGGGCTGGGCCGCCGACAGGTTCGGCGGAAAACCCGTATTTCTTACCGGTATAATGTTTCATATAATTCTTCCGGTTTTGTGGTATCTTGTCCCCCGCCATCATGGAAATATAAGTTATTTTGCCGCATCGGCAGTATCGTTTGCGGCCGGGCTTATGTGCGTCGCATATTTAATAGGTATCGACAGGTATCTTTTTCTTACGGCGATACCTGCTGATAAAAAAGCTTCATATCACGCGGTCTGGTTTGGCCTGACAGGCCTGTGCGCCAGCATGGGACCAATGGCGGTCGGAGTCGCTCTGAAATGGTTTTCCGGGCTCGACAATGTCGGCGTGATATTCGGACATATACGGGTTGATTCATATATTCCGGTATTTGCGATACATATGATACTGCCGGCAATCGGTATTTATATAATTCGTAATATAAAAGCCGACAGCGAATTGACAACGACACAATTTGTAGGTCAGTTGTTCGAAAGCGTTCCATTCGGCCTGTTCGGCTCATTAAGTTCGATAATGCGATACCGTATGTCGGGCGAAGAAAGCGAAAGAATCGCCACGACGCGGGGACTTGGCCGATTGGACAGTCCGTTTAATACCGATGAACTTATTGAAGCGCTAAACGACCCGAGCTTTGATGTTCGTTACGAAGCCATAGTGGCAATGGCGGCCAGAAAGCCCCACCGTAAAACTGTATTAGCTTTGATAGATGTACTCGGCGGCGCAGACATAGAACTAAGTGCGACCGCAGCATGGGCACTTGGGCAAATCGGCGATGCAGAAGCAATACCGGCATTGAGAAAACAATTGTCGGCACCGTATAGGATTTTAAGAGCAAGAAGCGCACGAGCGCTTGGCAGACTCGACGATGTCGAAAGCGCACCTGAACTGCTCAATCTTTTCGCAATCGAGACGGACCCCGCTCTTAAAACCGCTTATGCCTCGACATTGAGCATTCTAAAATATGTGCCTGCTATGGAGCAGATATTCGATCTGCTGGCTGACGTTGAAAGCGAAGTCCTTCGCCGTGAGCTTGCACTGGCGGCGGCAAGAATCATCGGCAGCGAACGCACATATATAAAGCTCTTCCGCTCGGCCCAGAGCGACTGGTCGACTACGGTCAGCAGCGCAATACTCAAACTTAAAAAACCAATAGCAAAACTTAAACTCGACCCCTCGCTGGCTGAGATTATAGCCGTATGCGCCGACAGCTTCGCTGCCGAAAAAAGCGGCTGGGGAGTCGAACTGCTCTGGCCAATACTCGATGCGATGCCCAAAGACCAGATTGACCAGGAATTTCGAAAAGTCTTTACCGAATGCAGCAAACGACTGGAACAATTCGGCAGCCAGAGATGGGAATATACCCTGCTGGCAATACATACCTGCGATGTATGGCTAAGGGCCAGAATAGCACTCCAAAAACACCTATTACCGTAAAAACATTTCCAACTAACAAGTTATTGCGACATTTGGAACATATCTTTTGATATTGTTGTAACTGTATATGTGAATATAAAAATTTTTAGTGATTTTATTATTCACTTGTTGAAGTATTAAAATGATTTTGGTAAACTTCGCGTATTGGCTTGTAAATTCTTATAACATAGTTGTTCAGGAACAAGTGAAATGGAAATAAAGGGATTTAAGGCATATAGGTTCAACCCCGATGTAGTCGGTCAGGCCGGCGATTGTATCGCCCCGCCTTATGATGTTATCAATTCAGTTCAGCAGGAAAAGCTCTATGAGCAGAATCCATATAATATAGTAAGAATAATCCTGGGCAAAAAAGAGCCGAGCGATAACGGAACGAATAATCAGTACAGCCGGGCAGCGGAATATCTGAAAGACTGGTTTAAGAAAAACGCGATGAAACAGGATGACAAGGAAACTATTTACGCTTATGTCCAGAAATTTGAAATCGCCGGCAAAAAAAACACACGCAGCGGTTTTATCTCACTGGCGAAACTGGCACAGTTCGGCGCAGGTGTTCAGCCTCACGAAAAAACACTCGACGGCCCAAAGGCAGACAGGCTGAAACTCACACAGGCAACCGCGGCTCAATTCGAGCAGATATTTATGCTCTACGACGACCCGCAGCAGGTTGCGGATAAGATTATCGAAAAAGCGGCAGGTAAAAAAAGTATTATCGAGTTTGTCGACGATGACGGAGTAATACACAAATTATTCCCGATAGATTCGCCGCAGGATATAAATCTGATTGTGAAAATGATGGCCCAAAAGGAAGGCCTGATTGCCGACGGTCATCACCGTTATGAAACGGCGCTGAATTATTATAACCTGACGAAGAATCCGGCGGCGCAGTGGCTGATGATAACTTTTGTGAATATGCACAACGAAGGACTTGTTGTTCTACCGACACACAGACTTGTCGGGAATCTGAAAAATTATAATACTGATGAATTAATAAAAAAATTACAGACGAATTTCAAAGTAACCCAGTTCGAATATAAAGAAGGAAAACAAAAAGCCCAGGCTCTGATGCAGAAGAGAATGAACAAGGCTTTCGAGGAAGGGGTAAATGCTTTTGGAATTTATGACGGCAAAAGTTTTTACTTTATTTCTCTAAAAAATAAAGATGCTCTCAAATCGCTGGCGATGAGTGACGCTTCGAAATCGCTTGATGTGGTTGTGCTGCACAAGCTGATTCTCGATGGGCTGCTTGGTATCACAGACGCACAGCTTGCGGGTGAGGCGAATATCGAGTACATTAAGGATATAGGCGAAGCTGTTGACGAGGCTATTGCAAAGATAGATTCAGGCGAAAAGCAGGTTTTGTTTTTTATGAATTCGACAAAGGTCGAGCAGGTAAAAGCTGTCGCGGCGGAGAATGAAAAAATGCCGCAGAAATCGACATTCTTTTATCCCAAGATTTTCTCGGGATTAACTATAAATAAACTTTGATATTCAGCCACAGATGAACACAGATTTTTCTGATTAAAAGTTAAATATGGATGAATATAAATATCAAGATATAACCGGCCAGATAATCAATGCGGCTCATACGGTACATAACACTCTTGGTTATGGCTTTCTTGAAAAGGTATATCATAATGCAATGCACTTGTAATCGAGCTAAATAAAAAGAATCTCAAAGTTGAGTCTGAGAAGCAATATAATGTTTATTATGACAACAAAATGGCCGGTGAATTTTTCGCCGATATCGTAGTTGATAAAAAAGTAATAGTTGAAATAAAAGCAACAGATAAATATGTCCCGTTGTTTGAAGCACAGCTTTTAAATTATTTAAAAGTCTCAGGCTTAGAAGTAGGTTTGATTTTGAATTTCGGACCATCTGTTCAGGTTAAAAGGATGGTTTTGTAAATAATAAATCTGTGAAATCAGTGGCTAAATAAAAAATTTAATAACTATTTTTTGGAGAAACGAAGATGGTTGACTGGAAAAATCCGCCAAGGCTGTTTATACCCGGGCCCGTACATGTCCTGCCCGACGTATTGGAGCAATTGAGCAGATATACTCTTGGCCACAGAGGCAAAGAGTATTCTCAGTTGCACAAGGAAACTGTTGACATGTTAAAGAAAGTTCTGTTCACGGAGCAGAGTGTCTTTTTAAGCACATCATCCGCGTCAGGCGTTTGGGAAGGCAGTATTAGAAATTGCGTTGACCACAACGAAACCGTTCTTTGTACGATGTGCGGCGCATTCAGCGATAAATTCGCCGACGTTGCCAGAGCCTGCAGCAGAAAAGTCGAAGAGCTTAAGGTTGACTGGGGCAAGGCAACTACCGTAGAAATGATTGATAAAAAACTGGCCGAGGGCAAATACTCGGCGGTTACGATTGTTTATAACGAAACCAGTACGGGCCTTACGAATCCGGTTTATGAAATAAGCGAAATGATGAAAAAGAAATATCCGGACGTGCTTGTGCTTGTCGATGCCGTCAGCGGTATGATAGGTCTGCCTTTGCATTTCGATAAACTCGGCTGGGACGTCGTGTTCGCATCTGTTCAGAAGGCATTCGCGATTCCGCCGGGAATGGCAGTTTTTGCCGTCAGCAACCGCGCGATGGAAAAGAGCAAGAAGGTTACCGGCCGCGGATACTATTTCGATTTCCAGGAATTCGCAAAGAGTGCTGCCAAAGACCAGACCCCGACGACACCGTCGATTCCGCACGTTATGGCAATCAACTACCAGTGCAAAAAATTCCTCGCAGAAGGAATGGAAAACGTCTGGGCAAGACATAAAACAATGGCTGACTATGTCAGAGGCTGGGCGAAAGAAAATTTCGACCTGTTCTGCGAAGAGAAATACGCTTCAAATACCCTGACAACAGTCAAAAATACCAGGGGCATAGTTGTCGGCGATGTTATCAAAGCTGTTCAGGCTAAACATAACACCATTTTCGGCAACGGGTACAGTAAATTGAAAGACCAGACTTTTAGAATCGCGCACATGGGCGATATCACATTGCAGGACGTAAAAGAAGTCTGCCAGTGGATTGACGATGAAGTAAAATAGCCCCTGTCATTCGAAAAACCCTCAAAAGGCCGGCAAAAACCGGCCTTTTTATTTTACACTGCCATACTGTTGGCACTGGGGGCGGATAGTTGTAGAGAAATCCCTCTTATTTGGCGATTGTTAAGACTGGATACTTTTTGCAGTCGCTTTTGGCAGAGTTTAGCCCCTCGTGGGCGGCGGTGCTGTGACCGCGTCCAGCTCAGCCATAAGCGACTTTTTTATTCAAAATTATAATGTTTTTTTACAGCCTCAGATACCTGCCAGGTACATTTCAGGCCGTTGGGGAAAATAACAAGGTCGCCGGGGCCGAATGAAACCACCCCGCTCGCCGTAAGGCGTCCCTCACGGGAGCCGGGCCTGTCTTTTACGGTAACTTTGCCCTCTAAAATCAGGCAGGTCTCTTTTTGGGTATAATCCCAGTCAAATGTGCTCACTCCGCAGGTCCATATCGGCCAGGTTTTACATTCCTTTATTTCCGACTCGGCTGGTTTTCTGACGATAACATCTTTAATAGTAGGCATTTGAAGCTCCTTAACTTAGCCACTAAGGCACAAAGACACTAAGATATTCAGATATTAAAAGAAAAAAGTCGAGAGTGCAATATTTTTGAGTTAAACGGTGGAGATAATGTCATTTTTACGGTAAATTATTTGTTCTATTATTTTTTTGGAATAACAATTATGACTAAAGAGCAGCTTGAACAATTTAAGAAATGGTTTTACGAGTACGTGGCGACCTTTTACGGCAATGACGAACTGGTAAATTATAATATTAAACTCAAGGAAGAGCATACGCGCAGAGTTTGTGCCGATGCAATGATAATCGCCGACGAACTCGAGATGAATCAGCAGCAAAAATTAATCGCTGAAACAATTGCTTTATTTCACGATGTCGGCAGGTTCGAGCAGTTTATAAAATACCGTTCGTACAATGATGTCGGCACCGAGAATCATAGCCTGCTTGGTTTGAAGATTCTTGCCGATAAAAAAATTCTCGGCGGGCTCGATAAAAAAGAAAAGGAAATTATAGAAACAGCAATCAGGTTCCACGGCGAAAAAGATTTGCCCGGCGGACTGGGCGGCGAAACAGAGCTTTTCGCAAAACTAATTCGCGATACAGACAAACTCGACATCTATTATGTGATAATAAGCAGGCTGGAGGATTTTCTCAAAAATCCCGAAAAGGCTATGGCTACTTTTGGGTTTTATAAAAAAGACGGATATTCGGAAAATATTATCGAGGCAATCATCACGAATCACACGGTCGGCTATGAGAATATTAAATCAATCAACGATATGTTAATTGTGATGCTCGGCTGGGTAACAGACATAAATTTTGCCGTTACGTTTAAAGAAATTAAGAAACGCGGACTTTTTGAACAGATAATATCTTTCCTGCCCGATACAGAAGATATTCATAAAGTTGCAAAACATGTACAGAGGCATCGTGATATGAAAATAGCCGGCGGTCAGTAAAAAACAATCAAAGGCTGATTGCTTCGATAAGCATATCTTTATAATCATCCCACAGTTTTTTAGAGGATAATTTTAAATCTTCCTCGGAAAGCTCAATGGTGATTATCGGAATATTAAGCGTAATGCCGGCATAAGAACCGAAAGAGCCGGGCCGGGAGCCTAATTTGCGAACAGGCAATTTGCACTTCGACGCCAATCGTTCAGCTAATTTTTCTGCAGTACCATCGTAATCAATGCAGCCCAGCGAGTCGTGGAACGTGATTATATTATTCGGCCTGAATGTGTTGATAATTTTATAGAGGCTCCAGCTTTCCGGTTCGCTGAGCGCAAAGATGCCGTTTGTCTGGTCATTAATTCTATTGGCCGAAGGAAAATTTCTGTTAAGGTCGACTTTGTTTGCATTGCAGCGTGTTTTTTTGGCAAAACCGTCCGGGTTGACAAGTGGAATAATAATAATTGTTTTATCGCAGAATAAATTCCTGTTTTCTTTAAGATAACCGCAGAAACGCTTCAGCAGTAAAGCCCCTGCCTGTTCATCGCCGTGGATTGAAGCGATTAACAACGTGCTATTCGGACCATCACCGAATTTTGTATATCGAATTGTTTTGCCTTTAACCGAAGTGCCGAAAATATAATTTTTGACCGGAGCGGAACATTTGATTGTCAATTTGTCTGCCTGCGGCCTGATAGAGGCGCAGCCGCCGACAAATAACGCCGCAGTTGATATATAAAGAAGAAAAATTTTTATATTATATTTCATAAGTGTCAGGCAAAAGGGAATCTTTCTTTTTCAGATATTTCAAAAAATCTTGCAGGCGATTCCGGCATACCGGTTTTTGCGCTTAGATAGGCCGCCTCGATAAGAGCCATCGTCGCAAGGTCGAGACGGGGGCCGCTCCGCAGCTTGTATTTATCCGGTTCAAGAACCGCCCTGCCGAAATCAATGAACATTTCCGTTATGCACTTTTCGCTGTTGAGCGGATATTTGTGTTCGGCCGTTAAAGTATCGCTGCTGTCATAGACGGCGAGCCGATTGGGCGTTATCACAATATTGTTTTGATCGCCGTAGATTCTCAGCGGCGCCACTGTCGCGACGCCGGTTTGTTTTGCGGCGAGGAGCGTTCCTATCAGGCCGTTTTTAAAAACAAGCGAAGCTGTTACGGTATCTTCGCCGAAATATTGTTTCGCCTTTTTGTCCGAGCTTTGATTTGTTATCAGTGCGTAAATCTGCTCCGGCAAAGAAAATTTTTCGATAACAATATTGAGCAGCTCGAAACAATCGTTAAGCAGCACTCCCCCGCCGGCAAGTTTACTGTCAGCCTGTGTGCAGGAAGCGATGGGCTGAAAAAAATCGCTGCCGAACGATGCGCAAATATTAATAAAGTAATACTGCTTTCGGTCGATCGTCCGCAGGTAATCGCCAAGACGCTCGAAACCGGGAGCGAAACGCGACGGTATCGCGGTAACGTAATTTACATTATTTTTTTCGGCGAGATTTATCAGTTCGGCGGCCTGGTCGAAATTCGACGCTGTCGGGATGAGCTTGATAATATGGCATTTTTTATTTATCGCGGCCTTGATGAAATCGACGCATTTATAAACAGGCTCTGCGACGATAAGCACCTCCGGCTGGTTCTGCAGAATAAACTGCCGGTAATCGTCGAAAGCCGTGCAGTTATATTTTTGCGAGACCCGCGATGCGTTTGTTAAATTACTGTCGGCAATCGAGACGATTTCATACAAACCTGTCGCGCAGGCCAGTTCGAGCAGAGTCTCTGTCCCGGCATTTAAACCCAGGCAGGCGGTTTTAAGTTTGCCTGTATTCATATAAAGCTGTTCCATCAGCGGACAAATTAAAATAGCGATTTCGGAGGAATAATAAAATGCTCAGGCACACGGAACTGCGAACACAACAGCAGCGATTCCCTGCCGACCTGCGCGATAACTTCTTCGTTATCTATATTCTCGGCAACTTTGGTTATAAGAGAAGCGATTATTTTCATCTGCTCTTCTTTCATTCCTCTTGTTGTAATCGCAGGTGTGCCGATGCGAAGGCCATTTGGATTAAACGGTTTTGCCGGGTCGCCGGGGATTGTATTGTAATTCGTTTCTATTCTCGCCCTGTCGAGAGCCTTTGCGAGTTTCTTGCCGGGAATGCCTTTGCTGCGAAGGTCGATAAGTATAAGATGATTATCTGTACCGCCGCTGAACAAAGTGAAACCTTTTTCCATAAGAGATTCTGAAAGAACTTTTGCGTTTTTGATAATCTGCTTTGCGTAAGCGACGAACTCTGCGGTATCGGCTTCATGAAGAGCAACCGCAAGAGCGCTTATCGTGTGCATGTGCGGGCCGCCCTGCAGTCCCGGAAACACAGCTTTGTCAATCGCTTCGGCCAGCGATGCTTTACACATAAGCATTCCGCCGCGAGGACCGCGTAAAGTTTTGTGGGTTGTCGTGGAAACAATATCGGCATAAGGCACAGGACTTTGATGAAGCCCTGCCACTACAAGGCCACTGATGTGCGCTATGTCGCTTAAATGATATGCTCCGACATTTTTTGCGATTTCGCCGAATGTTTTGAAATCTATTTTTCGCGGATACGCACTTGCACCGGTGATGATAATTTTCGGTTTGTGTTTTTTGGCGAGGTCTTCGATTTTATTGAAATCGAACTGCCCTGTCTGTGGGTCAACTTCATAACTTACCGAATTAAAAACTTTGCTGGTGAAGTTGACTTTCCAGCCATGACTCAAATGACCGCCGAAAGGAAGCGCAAGACCCATAATCGTATCACCCACTGCGGCAACGGCGCTGTATGCCGCGAAATTCGCGACTGCGCCGGAATGAGACTGAACATTTACATGGTCGGCCTTGAAAAGTTTCTTCGCCCTTTCGATGGCGATTGACTCTACAAGGTCGGTTATCTGCTGACCTTCATAATAGCGTTTGCCCGGATAACCTTCGGCGTATTTATTTGTTAAACAGCTTCCGGTAGCTGCCATAACTGCTTTAGAGACATAGTTTTCCGATGGAATCAGGCGTATGCAGGCACTTTGGCGGGCACCTTCCTGACGCAGCAATTCATACATTTGAGGGTCATATTGTTCAAGTGCAGTAATCATATAAATAACTCCATTTCAAAAAAAGTAATATGCCGAAAAGTTTAACAGAACATCGGGCAGAGGTCTAATAATTTTTGTTTGCCCCTGTCATAAACAAAACATTATTTACCTTTAATTCATCACTGAACCCGTGTTTGCTCCGGACCAATGCAGGACCTCTTGAGTCCGCCTAAATCGATTATGATTTTATCGAATACCATACCGGTATCAATCATCCAGAGTTTCAGCGTATGTTTTCCCGGTTTGTCTATATAATGTTTTGTAATATTTTCAGAAACGTTTCGCCGGACATTTTCAGCCCATTGGGTGCTATTCGCAGCATGGCCGATATCTATACCCTGACACGGCTCCTGGTCAATGGAAACTCCATAAAACGTCCCTCTGAAATTGTTAATCGCAAAAACAGGCAGAACAAAGGAATGTATCTCAACGATGCCGCTATTATATATATAAATATCGTATTCAAGATGCGGTGACTGCTCAGACCGGGGGCTTATCGGAGAGGCCGTTACCGGCAGCATTGTAACCGATTTCCCGGTTACTCCGAGGCCATTGATAGTTGCCCAGGAAATACCGTTTGATTCTACTTTTCGACTATAGTTTGCAGCGTAAATAGAAATGACCCCATCGTTCTCAACGAATGTACCTTTTAATTCTTCTTTGGCCGGTGAGGCGGGATTAAAGCAATTCACGAAAACTGTTTCTTCGCTGCCTGCGCCCTGAATCCGGATTGCACCTCTCAGATTCTCCTGCTTCGGAACAGCGGACCAGTCAATGCTTACGAAAATACGCTCTTCAGTCGCAACATCTCCTTCGGACCTGCTCAATTTAATCCACTTCTGATCCGGCACGGCTTTCCAGTTGAATGGCGTTTTCCCTTTATTAAAAATCTCGATGAAATATTTGCTGTCACTAATGGGATTAAAACAAGGCAATACATAAGTATAGTCGATTCCCCTGTTCGGTGTAAAGTTCTGTACAAAAATACCCATCTTGCTTTCCTGGGGAACCTCAATAGTTTCAAGCGGAGGCATATTATAATAGACAGATATTCTGGTCTGCTCCCAGGCCATCATATGTTTCCATTTTCCATCGAGCAGTTCATTGTATTGTTTTGTAATATCCTTGATTTTGTCGTAGCAGTACCTGGCCTGTTCTGCAATATCATTTGTGCCGCTTCTGCCCTGCCCTGCATACCATCTGTTTTTCTGGGCCAGCAGAATCTTGCGATTCATATAATTACCTGCGACAACCGGATAATAGACCAATTGAAAACAAGCAGGCTTTAAACGGGCCGGCATTTTTTCGTAGAGCTGTGTCGCCTTATCGCTGATAGCTGCAAATCGCTCAAGCCGTCTTTCCGCTTCACGATAATTGATAAAGCTGTATTCGGTATCTTCCCATCGCGCCACATTAGAGTGAAAACCAAATTCGCTGCCGAACCCCATAAACTCCGGCTTCCTCTCATATCCGAGAGCATAAAATTCTTTCATAATAGCTGTCATCTCATCGGAGTATTCCCTGCCGAAAACCGACCCCAGCCATGACGAAAGATGCGATGAAATATTGCTGTGGTCCACCATATTAACATCCCACGCCAAATCGAGAAAGAAGCTTGTACCATATTCGGCCGGCTTGATATCCCCGACATTAACTATCCATATGCGCCGAGAATCAAAACTGTAGGCTTTCGTCATCTCCTCCCACATTAGAGCAGGCGCAGTTGAAAACAGCCACAGGTAATCGTGAGGGTTGCCAAGATAGGAAAAATGATAATAGACCCCGCTGCCGCCTGGGCGTTTGCTCTCCAGCGGATTGCTTAAACGACGGATATATCCGAAATTATCATCCACCCATATTAACGCAACATCTTCGGGAACCTTAAGTCCGTTATCGTAAAGCGTCAGAACTTCTTTATATGGAATAAACACCTGTGGGATTTCTGTAATTTTTTTGTCTATGTGTGCGGTTAAAATTTTTCTCTCATCGGCAAAGACCTTCTCCATCAAAACAATTTTTTCTTCCAAACTCAGATTGCCGATAATTCCACTATCGTGAATGCCGCGTATGCCGATGGTGTACAAATTTTCAAATTGGCCGTTTTCTGAAACGCGCTTATCCAATGCCTTGCAGATATTTTCTTTGTTCGTATCATACCGCCACTCCCCCATCGCTGCTGTATCCCACTCTGAAGCATTATTAAACAACAACGGCTCGCAATGGGCCGAACCCATAACGATCGCATAATCATCGGCGACTTTTTTATTATCCGGATAATAATTAAATGGTTTCGTACAGCTATGCATCGCAGGCCAGCAGTGGTTTGCCTTCAATCTCAACAGAAGCTCAAAAATTTTCTCATAAGTTCTGGGACCTATGTCTCCAAGATTAGGGTCAAATGTTTTCGATGCCCAGGGCTTCAATCCCCAATCTTCATCATTGAGAAATATTCCGCGATACCGTACCGAAGGAGGCCCTTCGGTATAAAATCCTTTTTTGATTATCAGGTTTTCTTTTTTATCGACAGGAACATCTGCCCACCAATACCAGGGAGATACTCCTATTTGCTTGGACAACTCAAAAATGCCGTAAGCGGTCCCCCGCCGATCGCTGCCGAAAATAATTAACGCTGAATCGATATTTGGAAAAGGCTTTTCAACAATTGCCAAACCGTAAGTTTCCCATCGCCCCGCGATGCCGGCCGTATTGATTTTCCCTTCTTTGATTAACTTGTCTATTAGATTGTTATGCCCGATAGTTCCTGCAATCACAGCGATGCCTTTGATTTGTCCCAAATCGGTACAGACTGCGGGCATCACGCCGGTAACATTTTTAATATCTTCAGCAAGATAACTGGCCGAAATTTCAACGACCTTATAATCATTTTGATCATAACAAATGCCTGCTGAGATTTTGTTATAGACAAGTTTAAAATCCCCCTGCTGATATTCCTGCTTAACAAAGTCAGCAGCCTTTGCATTCAAAAAA
The DNA here is from genome assembly GCA_041652575.1 of Phycisphaerae bacterium. Classification (NCBI taxonomy): domain Bacteria; kingdom Pseudomonadati; phylum Planctomycetota; class Phycisphaerae; species Phycisphaerae bacterium. The sequence continues at coordinate 100,535 of JBAZHC010000005.1, forward strand.
CAACAACTCGCAAGCAAAAAAAACGCTGCTGCTTTAGTCATTTTCATTTTCAACCTTCATTCCATATAAAAATAAATAATTCGTTGAGCAGTTTAACGAAAGATTTTCTCGCGGTCTAATAATTTTTGCTCACCCCCCTGCCATTTAATTTTGCAATATTGTTAGTTAATATTACAACAAAATTAAACAATGAAACAAAAAAGATTTGTAGGGATATTTTTTTGTTTTAATTATCTCTTTCATTTTTTTATTTTTTTGCAACATAGGAAAAAATGTTTCACGTAAAACATCCACTTTCTGCATCGTTGCCGATTTAGCGTTTTCCCATTTTTAAAAAATTGGAAAATAAAAATTTACAGCACGCTTTTATTTCTAAATTTTTTACTACTCTGTTTTTCAGACTGCTTTCTTTAATTATCATGAAAAAGCCGGTTAACTCTGTATTGTTTCACGTGGAACAGCCAGCTTTTGCCAAAGGCTGCAAACTGGCGAGTCGGCGGACAAGTTCTCCTGATTCTAAAAGATTTTCGATGAAAATAGGCTTTGGCAAACTATTTTTCAAAGTTTTTTATGGAAAAGCCATGATATATCTGTTAAAAATTCTCCCATAGTTCTTATCAGATACCTTTAACGCCATTAAAAGAAGGAGCGAATATGACGCCAAAAAGCAAGGAAAAGCCAAAACATCTCGGCAGGGGGCTTGAATCTCTTTTAGGTCCTATAACCAATGCCGCACAGGAAAGCATAGACACTCCTATGTCTCCGGAAGTTCCTAACTATATACCAGACAATGAGTTACAGAAAAACTTTGCTGAATTAAGTCTTGATGATATAGCACCTAATCCTTATCAACCAAGACAAGCCTGGAACGACCAGCAGCTTCGTGAACTTTCCGACTCCATTAAGGAAAACGGAATAATCCAGCCAATAATAGTCAGGCGGAAGGGGACTAAATACGAGATTGTGGCTGGAGAAAGGCGGTTTAGGGCGGCAGAGATGGCAGGGCTGACAAAGATTCCCGCGATGGTAAGAACAACCGATGATTCTGAAATGTTGGCTCTCGCGCTGATAGAAAATATTCAGCGGGCGGATTTGAACCCGATTGAAAAGGCAAAGGCGTATCAAAATTTTATGGAGACCTTCAGCCTGACCCAGGAACTGGCCGCACAGAAACTCGGGCAGGACCGTTCGGCTGTCGCCAATTATGTTCGGCTGCTGAATCTGCCGACGGAAGTAAAACAGATGCTCGTCGACGGCTCACTGGATATGGGACATGCGAGAGCAATACTTGCGCTGCCGACAGATGAGCTGCGAAGAAAACTCGCTCACCGCGCATTGGCAGGGCGGCTCAGCGTCAGAGAAGTCGAGAGACTTGTCAGACTTGCCCTGAGTGAAAAAGACGAGAAGAAACAAAAACAGATTTTTGAAAAGCCTGCGCATATAAAAGACCTCGAAGAAAAAATCCGCAGCAGGCTCGGCACAAAGGTAAATATCCAGGCTCATAAGAGCGGCCAACGGGGTAAAATTGTAATCGAGTTTTATTCGCTCGATGAATTCGACAGCATCGCACAAATGCTCGGCGTAAACTCTGATTAAATTCAGTTGAAAATATCAGTCGCTAACTAAATATAACTTGTTAATTACGAAGGGAATCAGATATGACTAAAGAATATTTTCCGAAGATTGGTAAAATTAAATTTGAGGGACCGAAATCAAAAAATCCGCTTTCATTTAAACAATATAATCCAAATGAAAAAATTCTCGGCAAGACGATGGAACATCATCTTCGTTTTGCTGTTTGCTATTGGCATACGCTCAAAGGGCTCGGCGGTGACCAGTTTGGCCTAAGTACTATTTCACGCAATTATAATCAGGGCAGCAGCCCGATGGAAATCGCTGAGAATACGATGTATGCGGCATTCGAATTTTTCAGCAAGCTCGGCGTAAAGTATTGGTGCTTTCACGACAGGGACATCGCACCAGAAGGCGACAGTCTTTCCGAGAGCAATAAGAATCTCGATAGTATTGTCAAGATTGCAAAGAAGCTTCAAAAGAATACGGGCATAAAAACCTTGTGGGGCACAGCAAATTTATTCAGCAACAAAAGATTTATGGCAGGGGGAGCAACGAATCCTTCGCCCGATATTTTCGCTTATGCCGCCGCGCAGGTTAAAAAAGCGATGGAAGTTACAAAAGAGCTTGGCGGGGCAGGTTATGTTTTCTGGGGCGGCAGAGAAGGTTACGATATGCTGCTCAACACGGATATGAAACGCGAGCTTGACCACCTGGCGAAATTTTTCCATCTTGCGATTGATTATAAAAAGAAAATCGGATTCAAAGGTCCGTTCTATATCGAACCGAAACCGAAAGAACCGACAAAGCATCAGTACGATTTCGATGCGGGAAATTGTTTCGCGTTTCTGCAGAAGTACGACCTTGTAAAATATTTCAAACTGAACATCGAAGCCAACCACGCAACGCTTGCCGGCCATAGTTTTCAGCACGAGCTTCAATACTGCGTTGACAATAATATTCTCGGCTCGGTCGATGCCAACAGGGGCGATTTGCTTCTCGGTTGGGATACCGACCAGTTTCCAATGGATATTTATGAAACGGCTTTAGCGATGTATATCATTTTAAACGGCGGGGGGCTCACAACCGGAGGATTGAATTTTGACGCTCATGTTCGAAGGCAGTCGATTGCTCCGGAAGATTTGTTCTACGCCCACATTGGCGCGATGGATGCTTTTGCCCGTGGACTTAGAATTGCCGCCAAGATGATTAAGGATGGTAAAATAGGCAAGATGGTAAAAGCTCGATATGCCGGTTGGGACAAAGGTATCGGTAAAAAAATCGAAAAAGGGAAAGTAACATTCGGACAGTTAGAACAATATGCCCTTCAAAATGGCGAACCGAAACTCCAAAGCGGCAGACAGGAACTGCTCGAAAGTATATTGAATGAGTATATATGAAAAACAGGGTATAGGATTTAGGGTATAGAGTTTACGAAGGCCGGTTTTAAAACTGGCCTTTTTTATTGGTTTTTGGGCTGAAAACAGCGATTTTTAAGATTTTTTGAAAAATTTTCATTTTTCTATTGTATAAAGCCGACGTATAGTATATTAAGCAAGTAATACAGTAATACGAAAGGCTTAAAATTTAATGTTACTCGAAATTGACCATCATAGCGGCGTACCAATATACCAGCAGGTAATTCGCCAAATTCGTCAGCAGATAATAACCGGCGGTCTGACAGAAGGCGCCCAGCTCGAAACGGTTCGCGACCTTGCGGCCAGACTCAATGTTAATCCTATGACTGTCAGCAAGGCATATTCGTTTCTGGAAGCAGAAGGACTCGTCGAACGCAAAAGAGGTATCGGCCTTTTTGTAGTCAATGTAAAAAAAGACCAAATGGAGCAGATAAAGAACAGACTGCTGGACAGCATTGTAAACAAAGCGGCGGTAACCGCTATTCAACTCGGAATGTCGGAAGACGAGGCTTTGGAGTTTTTTAAAAAATGCTATAGAGAATACGATTCTGAAAATCGGAGATAAAAATGGAAAATGAAAATACAATAGTACAGGTTCGAGACCTGTCAAAAAAATTCGGAAAGATTCTGGCGCTCGATAAAATCGACCTTGATATCTCCCGCGGACAAATCATCGGTCTTCTCGGCGCAAACGGCGCCGGCAAAAGCACATTACTGCGGCATATAATCGGTTTGTATCTTGCCGATGAAGGCCAGTGTAAAACTTTTGGAACTAACGCCGAGAAACTTTCTCCAATCGAACTTGGAAAAATCGGATACGTTCATCAGGAAGGCGAACTTCTCGGCTGGATGACGGCAGGGCAGTTGATTCGTTATGTCAGCGCATATTATAAAAACTGGAATCACGAGCTTGAGGAAAAATATATCGCCGATTTCGGCATTTCCATAAAAACCAAAGTTGGAACTCTATCGCCCGGCCAGCGGCAGCAGCTCGCGATTTTGCTCGCGATTGGTTTTGAGCCGGAGCTTCTAATTCTCGATGAGCCCGCTTCCGGGCTTGACCCGATTGCAAGAAGTCAATTTCTCGATTTACTCCTGCAGATAATCCAGGATGAAAAACACACCATAATTATTTCATCGCACATTTTAAGCGATGTTGAAAAGGTAATTGACCATACTTTGATTATGCGCCAGGGTAAAATTCTTCGCGATTGCAGTTTCGACCGGCTGCAGGAAGAATTTTTACGTTTTACAATCACTTCCCTAAACGGCCCGCTGCCCGCGAATTTGCCATTTGAAAATATTATAAGCTGCCAAAGAGATAATGATAAAGCGGTGATAACCGTGCAGAATAATACGGAAGAACAATTGCGCGATGCGGCAAAAAAACTCAATTCTGAAATTCAAGTCAGAATGCTGACGCTGGAAGATTTGTATAAAATCGTAGTTAACCAGAAATAAAGGTTGATTAAAATGAATACTTTACAGACAAACCTTAAACATTTATATCAAAGAAAAAGGTTTTTACTGCTCTACCTGTCTTTAGCTTTATTCATTTTTTTAATTGTTAAATCGATTGCAGGGGCAGAAAAATTCTGCTTTTGGGCGGTCGGGGTCTGGATGTTTTCCCTGGGGTCTCTTATGGCTACACTGCCGGTAGATGTCCTGACCAAACCTTTTTCTTATTGTCTGCCGAGGCACAACAGTATCCCGAGAAAATTTTTATTTTCCATCGGCATAGTAATCTCGTTTTTATGGTCGGTCGTTTTTCTGCTGTATCCGGCTGAAAATTTCACAAGGGTAATTTCAATCTGCATTTCGGCCTTTTTTATTTGTACGATTTTTTACTGGTTCGGCGCCTGGTTTGTCTTTCGTTTTAGAAGCTGGGGAAATATCGTCGGATTATTCGTACTGGTAATATACGGCGGCAGTTTGCTTGGTATTGATATTTTAATACGGCGTATTGTTATGCAAAACGCCCTTTTGGTAATCGTGTCAGGAATTCTCGCAAACGTAGCTGCTTTTATATATTGGGGCAGAGCCGGCATTGCAAGGCGGTATTGCGGCAGGATATGGATGGGCGCTTTCGATGCATGGGACAAGGAGAAACTGCTCAAATACAAGCAGACTATTCTGGCTGAAAAAGGCGACAAGGCTCATATATTTGTTTTGCCGAAAGTTGAGAAATTTTTTATCAATCGGATTTCCCAGTCAGGAGAAAATTTGAGCCGGTATATCTGGGGCGGGTTATATAAATCCTTTGCGGTTATGTTGTCCTGCCGAAACGACTGGATTCGATTCATAGTCGTTCTACTGCCAATACTGCTGGTTTTCGGCTATATGCAGCAGGGCGGCAATATAATTTTCCTTATGCCGGCTTTTGCTGCAGTATCCCTGAGCCTGCATACACACTCAACTTTATTGATTAGCGGCGGACGAAGAGAAAGATTCTGGACCGCCCTGATTTTGGGTACTGCTGCGGCCTTACTTATTACCGCATTTGTAACATTTGTGGCGTTAATAACATCATGGCTGGAGCCGATTATGCCGGTGCTGACATTAAAAGGGCAGCAATTCGGATTTAAAATGCTCAACGTAAATTTCTTCTTCCTGCCGTTATTTATGATTCCTGTCGCGCTTACTGTCGGACTAATCTTCTACGGAAAACCGATGATAGCGATGATTATTATGATGGCGGTATTTCAGTCGGTATTTATATTTTTAATTATCAAGCCAGGCAAAAACCAATTTATGCCCGGTCCTACACTGATAATAATTATTCTGCTGTGCAGTTGGGCGGTATTCGTATCGGTTTTGCGGTATATCTGTATGAAGTGCAGTCTTGTAAAATAAGTTTATAATGATAAAATATTAAACAGACCAATTTTTTAAGGAGAATCCAAAATGAAGCTTCAAAGAATGATTTCAGTTGTTATGTGTGTGGTTTTTCTGGCAGCGGCTGTTTGTCCGGCTGCGCAGGATAAAGTCGACCTGAAATTGCGTCTTAAGGCAGGAGCATCTCACGAAATGAAAATGACCCAGACGCAGGACATCGCCCAGACGATGAACGGTTCGGAAATGAAGATGAAACAGATGCATGAAATGGTTATGGGGATGGATGTCCTGAGCGTTGACGCTAACGGCGTTATGGACATCCGGATGACCTATAAGTCTATGAAAATGGCGATAGATGGTCCAATGGGACATATGGAGTCTGATTCCGCAAATCCAAAACCCGCCGACCCAAACAAGCCGCATGAAAAAATCATGAATGCCATGGCCTCGGTTATGGTAGGTTGTCAATTCGAGATGAAGGTTAAGCCTACGGGTGAGGCTTATGATGTTCGCGGCACAAAGGAAATGCTCGCAAAAGTAAAAGAAAAAATATCAAACGGTTCAGAAATGCGGGGAGTGGACAAATTTATCGACAAAATGTTCGATGAAAAGCAAATTAAGGAACTAACCGGAAATATGATGGGAGTTTTTCCGGCAGAGCCTGTGGCTGTCGGCGATACGTGGTACGACTCTAAAAGCATAAATTTCATTATGCCGATAGATGTCGATACAACTTATATGTTTAAGCAGTCTAAGGATGGTATTGCTTATATTGATACTGCCGCCAAAATGGACATGGGCGACAGTTCCAAGCTTCTCGAAATAGACCCGAACAACAAGATGTCTATGCAAATAGCCGGCACAATGAACGCAACAAGCGAAGTTGACGAAAAGACCGGCCTTACCCGCAAAAGTAATATGACGATGAATTTTTCGGGCATAGTAAAGATGGAAGCAAATGAGCAGATGCCGGATGGAATGACCATACCGATGACTATTAAGGGAGATATGGTTGTTGAATTGATTAAATAAGAAAAGAAATGCCCGAGTCAATAAAAACGGCCTTTGGAGATTTCCGAAGGCCGTTTGCTTTTAATCTACAGAGATGTTATTTCTTCTTTTTGGCGACTTTCTTTTTTGCGACTTTCTTTTTCGCAGCTTTCTTTTTACCAGCACTGCATCCGCAACTTGAACACATAACAATTCCTTTCATAAAATTGTATCTATTTTATATAACTATCGGTTATTTAAGACAAAATCTATAGCTTAATAGTTTATAAACCAGTTTTGCCGCTAAAAAGTCGGACGCTTTATTCTTCGGATTGGGACACAACTCGACAATATCGAATCCAACTACATTTTTCTTTTTCATCAATAACCTGAGAAAATCCAGAACCTGATACCAGCCCAGACCGCCCGGCTCAGGTGTGCCGGTGGCCGGCAGTATGGCGGGGTCGAAAGCGTCAAGGTCTATTGTCAAATAAACATTTTTGGTAAGTTTTTTCAGACATTTATCGAACCATTTATTGTTATCGTGGATATCTTGAGCCAGAAAAACATTATTTTTTTTGCGAATTGAGCTTCTTTCGCAGATATCTCCGCTTCTGATTCCGACCTGAACTATCGGTGCGATTTCTCTTGCCCTGGCCATTACGCAGGCGTGATTGTATTTCGTGCCGTGATATTCTTCCCGCAGGTCCGCGTGAGCGTCAAATTGAATAACCGAAACATTATCAAAAGACTCCACATGTGCCTGAATGGAAGCTGCGCTGATGGAATGTTCGCCGCCGAGCGTAACGACATATTTTTTATTTTTGATGTGCTGAAGAGTCCTGGCTTTTAATTCAGCGACCATTTTTTCAGCTGATTTTTTTTCTTTTATCGGCTTGTCCGTGAATATGCCCTGTTTATAAACCTCAGAATCGGTTTCGATATCGTAGGTTTCCATATTCGCCGAGGCTTCGATAATCGCATCAGGTCCTTTGTCGGCGCCTTTTATCCATGTGCTTGTGGCATCGAACGGGGCGGGCAGAATAACTATTTTTGCTTTATCGTAAGCACAGTATCTTTGCGGCAGGTCGCCAAAATTAGTTTGCTGTTTCATTTTTTTCCTGCAAATTAATCAAACAGGAACATTGCGATTGCAACGGTGGTAGTCCACACACCTTTTTGACCTCTTGCAGCCTGTGTGACGTTTGAAGTTCTTATGATAAGGCCCGTTGACTTATAAACCTGTTCCCTCTCGCTCCATGCGGTATTGGGGTCAACTTCCAAACCAAGTGTGGTGCCGAGCATTTCGGCTGCAAGGTCTTCCGCCATATCGCCGGCCTGTTTTTCGTTCATTCCGTTGCCATGCACTTCACTGAGGTAGCCCCAGTTATTTTTGTCCTTCGGCAAAGCCATTCCGACAGAAGTGGCGATGAGTCTGCCATGCTCGTTTGTGTCGCATCTGGCCATAACACAAAAAGTAATGGAGCCGGGAACAAGCTCTTTTAATCCGTTTTCCTTGCTGATGATTTTACACTTTGGAGGAAGAATCGAGGAAACCTGTACGAGATTTTGATTGGCAACGCCCGCCTGTCGAAGTGCTTCCTCAAAGGATTTTAACTGGTATCTGTGTCTTCCGACGCCTTTTGTCAGAAAAACTCTCGAGGGCACCATGCAATCAGTCGAAAAATTTGGCATTTCTAAAAATTCCTTTCAATTTATAAAACCGCAAAAAATAACATTAAGGAACATCGCCTACTTGATTTTGCGATTATATTATAAGAAGATAAGAAATTAAAAATAAAAACCAGAAATTAAAAATAAAAATATTATCCGTTCTTAACGGATATTCTCTGTTGTAAAAAATAGAATCGTGTTAGTTTGTATATGCTTAAGCCTGAATCGGCTTTTTGAAAAAATCTGCCAAAATGGCACTTTGCCGGGCAGACTTGATTTTCTTAACTTGTTTAAATATAATGAGTTAAGTTTTTATATGTTATTGGCACATACTTTGCACTTAGAACTATCGAGCAAAGTTTTTTGGTCAAAAGGAGACATAAACTATGGCAAAAATTATAGGAATAGACTTGGGAACGACGAATTCGGTCGTTTCGGTAATGGAAGGGACAACACCAAAAGTGCTTGTCAACTCGTCCGGCAGCAGGCTTACGCCGTCTGTAGTAGGCTTTACAGATAAAGGTGAGCGTCTTGTCGGCCAGATTGCCAAGCATCAGCAGGTAACCAATCCCGAAAACACTGTTTTCTCCATCAAGCGGTTTATGGGCCGCAGGCATAATGAAGTCGCCACTGAGGAAAAAACAGTGCCATATAAGGTAGTCGGTGGTTCAAACGAACTCGTCAAGGTAAACGTAAGGGGCAAAGAGTATACCCCACCTGAAGTCTCGGCAATGATTCTCCAGGATTTGAAGAAAACCGCTGAGGACTATCTTGGCGAAAAAGTCGAAAGGGCGGTTATTACTGTTCCGGCGTATTTTAACGATGCTCAGCGTCAGGCCACCAAGGATGCCGGCACAATAGCCGGTCTGAAGGTTGACAGAATTATAAATGAGCCTACAGCCGCGGCCCTTGCCTACGGCGTTGAAAAGAAGAGAAACGAAAAAGTAGCGGTCTTCGATTTCGGCGGCGGAACATTCGATATTTCAGTTCTCGATATCGGCGATAATGTTTTTGAAGTGCTCAGCACCAACGGCGATACTCATCTCGGCGGCGACGACCTCGATGAACTGCTGATAAATTATCTCGCCGATGAATTCAAAAAGACCGAAGGCATTGACCTTCGCAAAGACCCGATGGCGCATCAGCGGCTCAAAGAAGCTGCCGAAAAAGCCAAGTGCGAATTGTCCGGCCAGGTTGAATCGACGGTAAATCTTCCGTTTATCACAGCCGACGCCTCCGGGCCCAAACATCTGCAGATAACCATCACCCGCAGCAAATTCGAAGCTTTGGCAGAGCCTATATTCGAAAGACTCAAGAATCCGTGCGTCCGGGCGATGAGCGACGCAAAAATGAATCCATCCGATATAGCAGAAGTTCTGCTCGTCGGCGGCTCGACAAGAATCCCAAAGGTTCAGCAAATAGTAAAGGACCTGTTTAAGAAGGAGCCGAACAAGAGCCTGAATCCTGACGAGGTTGTAGCAATAGGCGCAGCCGTTCAGGGCGCAGTTCTCGCCGGCGATGCTGGCGTAAAAGATATTCTTCTGCTGGACGTTACGCCGTTGTCGCTGGGCGTTGAAACCCTCGGCGGCGTTATGACAAAACTGATAGACCGCAACACGACGATACCGACCAGCAAAAAGGAAGTCTTTTCGACCGCTGCCGACAGCCAGACAACTGTAGATATCCACGTCCTGCAGGGCGAGCGAGAGTTCGCGCAGTACAACAGGACGCTGGGCAGATTTCAGCTTTCTGATATTCCGCCTTCTCCTCGCGGCATTCCGCAGATTGAGGTTGCATTCGATATAGATGCAAATGGCATATTGAACGTCTCGGCAAAAGACCTCGGTACCGGTAAACAGCAGTCGATTCAGATTAAGTCCAGTTCCGGCCTTAGCGACGAGGAAGTCAAAAAGATGCAGCAGGATGCCGAAGCTCACGCCGACGAAGACAAGAAACGTCGTGAGGTCGTTGACCTGAAAAATCAGGCCGACCAATTGGTTTACTCGACTGAAAAGACTCTTAAAGAGCACGGCGAAAAGGTTTCAGCCGATACGCGCGGCAAAATCGAATCCGCCGTTAATAATCTTAAAGAAGTCGCCAAAGGCGAAGATGGCGACGCGATAAAGAAAGCGATGGAAAATTTAAGTACCGCCGCTCAGGAACTTGGCAAGATTCTTTATGAGGAAGCCGCCAAGAAACAACAGGCCGCAGGCGGCCCGAAGCCTTCAGAGCAGCCGCAGAGCGGAGGAGAAGGCGAGGTCCATAGAAAAGGCGGCGGCGATGATGTGATTGACGCCGAATTCGAAGCAAAAGATAAATAAAGATAAAACCAAAAACCCCGGCCTTTGGCCGGGGTTTTTTTATTTACTGAACCAGCCAGTTTGAAGCAAGCAAAGCAAAATCCCTAAAATTTACATATCCGTCTTTATTTGCATCCGCTCTTTCATAATAATCATTTTCTCTGCTGCCGCTATCTTTAAGCCAATAGAAACAAAATTCCGCCAAATCATTTATATCGACTTTGCCGTCAATAACCAAATCGCCGGCAGGCGGGTCTGTTACAAAAACAACACTGAACGGCTCGGACAGTTCATAATTTTCTAACTCGTCGTAGATGATATATGTAATCCATTGCAGTTCTGTTTCGCCGGACGGCGCAAGCGCCCGATATTCCAGATGCAGATGTTTATCAGAAAGTGCGCTGTGATTTACCCAGTCGCCCGCTTCATTAAATTCAATTCCCAGTGTACTTTCTTTTGCTATAAATCCCGGCTTTATGGATACACACTCAATAATAATTCTGTAGTCAATATTTGCTGTTCCACAAAGCTGCCTGTTGGGGTCGCTTGTGCCGATTACGTCAAATCCCGGTTCGCCTATCTGATACCTGTTGTATCTTACGTTGTAATATAATGGGTAATGCCAATACCGCCATGTCGGCTCTCCGCTATTGTCAGGGTCGCTATGCCGGTACTTCTGTGTGCAATCTACGAACAGCTTATTATCGTCGTCGGTACCGGATATTCCATCCCGGTTGCAGCCGATTAAAAAATGGTCAAGAGGACAATCCGCGAAACAACAACCTGTCGTTAATGAAATGATTATGGTTAATATAATTTTTTTAAACATTTTAAAACTCCTTTATTCATCATTCGGCCAGGCCGGTGCACATTCCGGAAACCAGAGACAATTTCCCGGCCAACTATATGTATCTTCAAATTTCAACATCTCCGCGTGTCCGTCAGCAAAAAGATAGTTCGATTTTTTCGAGTGTCTATCCCAGGCGATTTGTCCTTTCGCCAGTTTTATATTGTAAAACCACTGTTCCGGATGAATATGGTCGACGGCAGTCCACGACGACAGACTTTCGCTGACATAAATGCAGTACTGCGGCTTCGGAATCATTCTTGTTCTGTTGTATTTGCCTTTGTTGTATTTATCAGGTCTGTCACATTTCGAATCGAGCAGGGCGTTGAGTGCAAAACTTGACCATCTTTTATCACCCTGCGATTCAAGCGGTTTGTCCCAGTCGATAAAATCTCTGGCGGTGTCGGAAGGGCATTTGAAAAGCAAATCCTGCTTAAGATATTTTGACAAAATTTTCAGCCAATACTGATTAGGGTCGTCGAGATGATGGCAGGAACTGTCCGGCAAACGGGTGTCGCTGTCCTGCAGATAGCACTGCAAAGCGACTCCCATCTGCCGCATATTACTTGAGCATACGACTTTCTGCGCCTGCTGCCTTGCCTTCTTCATCGCCGGCATTAGAACTGCCAGCAGCATAGCGATTATCGATATCACTACCAGCAGTTCTACCAGCGTAAAGCCCCGCACTGTATTTACTGTACGGTTTCTTGTCATTATTATTTCCTGCGACGTCTCAAAACAGAAACTAAACCTGCACCAAGCAGTGTAAGTGTTGCCGGTTCAGGAACGGTTACAAAATTCAGTGTGCATTGAGCTGATTCAGCAAAACCCGTCGAACCGGTATCAAATACTGTAAACACGGCAGAAAAATTTTCACTTGCTCCGTCGGCCAGAACGAGAAATTCAGTATGGTTGTGAAAATACCAGTTCTCTTCATCATCCCACTGCGATTCGTTAAAAGCATAAGTTGAGTTGTCTGAAGTCAGGATTTCCAAAGTTGTAGCTTCATCTTCCATCCAGAAATTTACAGGGTCGGAATAATTAATTCGTTTCAGCGATATAAGCCAGCCGGGCTGTGTCAATTCGTCATTTGAATCGAGCCGATATTCGCTGTCTTCTGCCGAATGCCAGCAGTCAATTTCGGCAATGTAAATTTGCCTGTCGCCGATATAGTCTCCGCTCGGCAGCATTTTTATTGTATCGGGAACCCCAAAAATCCAGAGTTGAGCGTCATCACCCGTACCTGTTATGCCGTCGGCGTTAATGCCGACAAAAATATGGTCGTGGTCGCCGTCTTCATGGCAGTATGCCGAAGATGAAAATAATAAAATTGTTAATACGGAAATTACGATTACACAAATACTTCCTGTCCTTAACATAGGATACCTCCGGTTAATTTAATTTTTTAGTTTCCAGCACATTCATTTATGCGCAGACTACTAAGGCGCATAGTATGGCTGTTATAAAATATGGAATTAAAGTTTTACGCTGCCGCCGGAGGTGCGCGCAGGTAAGGAATGAGGAATTTGAAATTTGGCTTAGCCCTTTTGGTTTCACGAACATTCGCAATAACAACTTGCGGCAGTTCTAAAGAAACCGGAATAGATGTTATTACAGCCTTGTTTTTATTTATAGCGGCCTGCTGGCAGATAGGACAATGTTTGTGGTCGTGTCCGCCTTCGTCGTGCTGGTGCTCAGCAATATGCAGATACAGAAAAACATTTGCCGAGCTGAGCAGAAACGTTGCCGCGACAATAGTAAGAACAAATTTTCGCAATGATTTAATCATTATATTCTGCTATGAACACGCCGGACAAAGCCCTTCGATTTTAACCTGCTGTCTTTGGATTATGAACCCTTTTTTTAAGCCTTTTACAAGAGGTACCGTGGAACCGGTCAGACAAAAAGTATCGCCGCAGCTATTACAGGTGAAATGCGGATGGCACTGCTTTTCACCGCAATGATGCGCAAGCTCATAGTTCCACGCCCGTTTTTGAACATAAGCCCTGTGAACCAGGCCGATTTTGCAAAGCTTTTCGAGAATCCTGTAAATCGTTACCTTGTCAGGGTCATATTCAGACAGTTTTTCAAGCAAATCCTCCCTTGAAAGCGGCCTGTCAGCCTTAAGCAATTCGCAAAGCACGAGAATCTGCGTCTTTGTTGAATTTAAGCCCGCCTCTTTTATTAATTCTTTCGCTTTTGTTTCTAACTTATTGTCAGGCATACAATTACAACTTTCTCAAATCTCACTAAACTGCAACATAGTTGCATTTTATCAGATTGTAATTATATTGCAAGAAATTTTTGGGCTGAAGTTTTTTATTTCCCTATGCAGAAACGGGAAAAAATAGTGTCGAGAATTGCCTCGTCGATATGTTCTGTCTCAAAGCCTGACAGATTCTGTAGAGCCGAACGTAAAACAAAAGCCGCGATTTCTTCGCTGCCTTTTTTCAGTTCGGCAGATGCGTTTTCAATGTTTTTAATCGCTTCAATTACAGTTTGCCTGTGTCTTGCGGTAAGGGCGGTCTTGGGGGCAGATTCCGATGTATTCGATGTTTGAGTAATTATATTCTGCCGGATAAATTCTTTGAGTTTTTCAAGACCGAAAATATTTTTAGCACTGGTAGTTAAAAAATCCGTGGCAAATAGTTTTTTAAGAAGTTTTAATTTTGCGGTTACTTCGCCCTCCGGTAGGGCGTCACATTTCGCTGCGGCGTAAATGGCCGGTTTCTTCGAGAGACGTTTTAGGACTTCCAAATCGTTCGAATAATCTGGCTTTGTTATATCTGCGCAAAAGATTATTACCACGGCATCGTTAATTGCCTTTAATGCCGCAGCATTGGCAAGAGTTTGAATAATATCGGCCGGGTCAACAACAAGACCGGCACAATCGAACAGGACGCAATCGCAATTGTCTAATTTCAGCCAGTGCTCGAGCACGTCCCGCGTTGTTCCGCTCTGGCCTGATACAATGCTTCTGTTCGCTGCGATAAGTGCGTTAACAAGACTGCTTTTTCCCGCATTGGCAGAACCTGCGATTATTACCGAAGGCGCCTGGGCAATCTGCTCAAATGTTATTGAGCCTGAAAGAAGCTCATCGAGGCCGCTGCGGATTTTGCCCGCTGTTTCGACAGCCTTTTCCGGAGTGATTAGTTCTATATCTTCGGCGCCGAAGTCAAGGTCCGCTTCGATTAAACTCAACAAGCCAAGTATTTCCTGCCGGATTTGACCGACCTTTTGTTCGATGGAACCGCTGAAAAGTTTTTGCGCGGCACAAAGCTGATACTGATTCGAACTTTGTATTAATTGCGCAACAGCTTCAGCTCTCGATAAATCCATTTTACCGTTAATGAAAGCCCTGTATGTAAATTCGCCGGCCAGTGCGCTTCTGCAGCCGAGGGAAAGCAGTTTTGAAAAAAGCAGCTCGACAGCTTCGCCGCAGGCGAAAAGATGAATTTCAGCGAGGTTCTCGCCCGTGTAAGAATTCGGGGAATGGAAAAGATAAAGCCCGGCAGCAGCGGTAAAATCTTCCGTAATTTTCACCTGCATCTGAATAACTTTTCTTTGTTCAGCGATATGGCCGTCTTCGGCAATATTTTTCAGGATATCGAAAGTTTTATCGCCGCTTATGCGTATGATTTTTTTTATGGAAGGAGTCGTTCCGCTCGATACCGCGACAATCGTATCATTCACATTATACATTGTGTTTTATATATCAAACATTAGGTTTATGAAAACTTAATAGGCGGTTTCGGTTTTTTCTTTTTTAATTTTCCGCCGAGTTTGCTTGTTGTCGGCACAAGATAGGCTTCTTCGGCGGCCTCTTTTTCCTGAATGTGTTTTTTTATGATATATTGTTCGACAACACCGGCCGTAGTGCTGGCCATAATGTAAAGGTTCAAACCAGATGGTGCCTTGTAAAGGAACAGGAGCATCATTATGGGCATCATCCAAAGCATCATTTTCTGCTGTTGAGCTGCCTGTGGATTAGCCGAAGGAGCCGATGAAGGCATAAGTCTTTGCTGCGCGAACATCGCGGCACCGAGCAGCAGCGGCAGCAGATTGAAACTTGTGCCGATAAATGTGCCGATAATCGGAATTTTCTCGACAGCGGCAGGGAAATAAAACAGCGCGTCAACGTTCGACAGGTCGGTTATCCAGAACGGCAGGAATGCCGCTCCTCTGAATTCTATACCGGCGTAAATAGCGCTGTAAAGAGCAATCCAGATTGGCATCTGCAGCAGCATAGGCAGACAGCCCAGCACTGGCGATGCTCCGTGCTCTTTGTAGAGCGTCATCATCTGTTTGTTCATTTCAGCTTTATTATCAGCATATTTTTTCTTTATCTCCTCTGACTTTGGCGCCAGTTTCGACATCTTCATCATCGAGACCTGGCTTTTCTTCGTAATCGGATGCAGCAGTACCCGAACCACGAAAACAAATATGATAATCACAACTCCGTAGTTGGGAATAAATCCATAAAGCCAGTCCATTGAATTAAGGATGAAGAAACTCAGCGGGCTGAAGGTATCTCCGAAGCAGGCCTGAAAATCTATTGCTTTTCTAAAACCCAGTTTGGTATAAAGTGGGGTCGAATCAAAAAGATGCCTGTCTTTTGGGCCGATATAGACCTGAAAATTGTATGCAAGTTTCTGCTGCGACGCAATTGATGCCGTCTGGGTTTGGAGCCGAACGCCGATATTCTCATCGTCTTTTACGTCAGCGTCAGGGTCAAAACTTATTGCGTATTTTGCATCTGTCCAGTCGCTGTATAAATCTTTTGCCTCTGTCGGCACAGGCCGAATGATAGAGGTGAAATACTTATCCGATATGGCAGTCCAGAGGAATTTATATTCAGCGTTTTTGTGGAACAGTTTCGCTTTGCCGTTAAAATCCTTGGTAATTTTTTTAATGTTTATCTTTGTAACTTCCACAAGTCCCTGAGGATTCAAAAAACCTGTAGTTACTGTTCTCGTATCGGTTCTTTGGTCCTCTCTTGTTATACCGACAGGGCCGAGCATATCAAGCGAGGCTTTAATTTCGGCATCGCTCAAATTAGCGATAGCAACATTGCAATCCAGCAGATACTTTTCAGGTCTGAGTGTATAGGTTTTTGTCAGTTTTATAAGTTCGCTGCTATTCTTCAAAATGACCGCATAAAAACTTACCGTTTCGGAGCCATCGCTATTTTTATTTATGCCGGTACTTTGCCAGTTAAGCCGGTCAAGCGGAAATGCTTTGCCTGTCTCCGGCAGCAGCAGCCTGGCACTTGCCAGGGTATTTGCATTACCAACAGAGGATAACAGCTTAAGCGGCTGCAGATTTTTAGGGTCCCGATTATCATAGTCGCGAAGTTTTACAGAAATAACCGCGGCACCTTTTGTGGTAAGTGCAAGTTCGAGTTTATAAATGTTATTGCTTTCCGCCGGCAGAACAGAGCCGAGCGTGAATGTTTTTTCTTCGGCGCTTACCGCGGTAATTTGAGAACTATCAACCGGTTCATCAGGCAGGGACGCCATTTGAGGCTGTGTTTTTTCAGCGGGCTGATTAGCTTCAGCGGCAAGAGTTAAGATTTTTCCGCCAGTATTTTGCGATGCTGAAAATATACCTGATTCCGATATCAAAACAGCACATATAACCAGATACGCGGAAATGAACAAAATAGTCAGTTTTTTTACGCTCATAATTTTTTATCGTCCTTCGCTTAATCTGTCGGCCTCGAAATTGTCGAGTTCCGGAATATCATATATTTTTTTCGCTGTGGTTTTGTAGTCGTATTCAAGGCGGACGAAATGAACGCTGTTCTGCTCGACACAAACATAGCTTGCCCTGTTGTCCTTGTCTCGCGGCTGACCTACGGAACCGACGTTTATAATTGCTCTTTCTTCCGGCACTATGGGATAAACATAATCGAGTTCGTCAGGAGTATAGAAGTCCGGGTCATCGAGAAAAACGCCCGGAAGATGGGTGTGCCCGATAAAGCAGATATGCTTAACACGGTCAAACTGTGCCGTTATTTTCGCCGGCGTAGTATAAACATCGTCCGGGAAAAGATATTCGTTTATTGGTCTTCTCGGCGAGGCGTGAACAAAGTCGAACGTTGCCGTTGCGCCGTCGAGTTCCGCGGAAAGGGTCCATCTCATCTGCTGTGTGCCAAGATAGTTCCAGCGTTTATGTCTTTTTTCGCTGCCTTGTTCGGTTTCAAGCTGGCTTCTTGTCCAGAAGCTTGCCCGTTCGGCGCCGAGGTTAAAATTTGTCGGCTCATACAAAATAGCATAATCGTGATTGCCGATAACACAGGCCTGGGTTTTTTCGATTACCAGGTCCAGACAATCCTTCGGGTCGGGTCCGTAACCGATTATATCTCCAAGGCAATAAATAGTCTTAATGCCCCTTTTTTCAATATCCGCAAGCACTGTTGTCAGTGCTTCAAGATTCGAATGTATGTCGCTGATTATCGCAAACATGCGGTATTCCTGACTTAATGAACAAAATTATCACAAACAGAGGTGGTATTTATACCAGAAAAATGGTGGCTGTTCCAGTTGTTTTATTGTCCAATTAGAGCAGGATAATCGGGGCATTATGTGGAGACTTTTGCGGAATTTTATTCTTTTACACCTTCCGTCCAGTTTCCAGGCATAATTTGCATATCATTCATATCAACCGGCCCATCGTTTTTTAAATCTATACCGAAACGACAACTATTGTTGGGGTCATTGTAAATTAAAGGGTCGTTACAGTTACGCATCCAATCGGTTGCGAGAATTGCAAAATCTTCGAAATCTACAGTATTATCACGGCTTAATGCCGTTCACAGATGGATTATGGTGGAAAATAAGGGATCCGGTGAGCCAGTTTTCAGACATAATTTGCAGATCATTCATATCGACCGGCCCATCACCTGTTATGTCAGTGCCAAGCAGGCAACTGCCATTGGGGTCATTATAAATCGCGGTGTCGTTACAGTCGCATTGCCAATCGCGGGCCAAAATCGTGAAATCCTCGAAATTAACCGTACAATCACAATTAAGATCGCCGGGCCCCGACGGATTTTGACATAAAACGAGTCCGTCAACCGCAAAATATGTATTGTATCGATAATCGCCGACATCGTTTACTGTTATAACTAAATTGTAATTGCCCGCCTGATTTGGCTCAAAAGTATATTCGAATCTCCTCCAGCCGGCCATTGAACGATAGGAGCCGGTGTAGGATATCTCCATATGAGCAACTGTCAATTCCTGGAGGTTGGCATCTATTACAGGTATAAGTTTTATATCCGCAAAATCGTTCCACTCAGGCAGCCAGTCGTATGTCCCAAAGAAATAGACGCCGGTAAGTTTATTGCCGGCTTCAATATTAATATTCTGCCATACCTTGGCGTAGATCGGCTCAGGATTAAAATCACCCGTGCTGAGCATCAGGAAGTTATTTCCATCAAATGGAAGAAGGCTGTTGATATGCCATTCAGACAAATTTTCATCCGGCGTGAATTGTCCTATTACCGCGGCATAGTTCTCATGGTACCAGCCTGTCGGGGTGTTGAAATCAAATACTTCATTATAGTCAAAAAGCTCAAAGCTGCCGTTATTGGGATCTGCGATTGCACAAGATATGCATAGAGCACAACAAATACAGGCTAATACTCCCCAAAACTGTACACACCTAAACCTCATTAATATCCGATAGTTAAAGTATTCAGGCTGATTCACATATATTATAACCTTCGGCATGCTAAAATCAAGAAAAATTAACCGCTAAAACAAACATACCGACCTTTTTTGTCCTTAAAATAACAGTGTTTGTAAAGCCTATTTTGTGTCATTTACTGCCGAAACTCTCAAAATACGGCATAACATACAACTGACGATACATATATAGATACGTTTAAATGGGCCAAAATATTGCTGAAAAATACAAATTAAAAATATAAACACCTTAAATACGATAAATAATCGGCATTTTCGTTAAAATTTTAACGACAAAACTCGTAAGTTGCAATATACGGCAAATAATCTATGATGAGGATGATATGAAGAAAGGAAGATAAATGGCAAAAAAAATACGGTGGGGTATTGTTGGTACCGGCGGAATTGCACATCAGTTCGCTAAAGCACTGGCGATACTTCCTGATACAGAACTGACGGCTGTATCGTCACGCACAAAAGAAGCCGCTGAAAAATTCGCCGCGGAATTCAATGTGCCGAACTGCCATATCGGAGCGGAATCTCTGGCAAACGATAAAAACGTCGATGCCGTTTATATAGCGACGCCTCATCCGATGCATAAAGGCGAAACAATTTTTTGTCTTGAGGGTGGAAAAGCGGTGTTGTGCGAAAAACCTTTCGCGATGAACGGCTTAGAAGTCGGGCAGATGATTAAATGCGCAAAGAAAAATAAATTGTTCCTGATGGAAGCAATGTGGATGTATTTTTTCCCGGCAATGAAAAAGGTTCGCCAACTCGTCGATGACGGGGATGTCGGAGAAATACGGCATGTGCAGGTCAACTTCTGTTTCCTTAAAGACTTTCAGCCGCAAAGCAGATTGTTCAATCCGAACCTTGGCGGCGGAACCTTGCTGGATATTGGCGTTTATGTCATCGCCTTTGCCCACAAAATATTAGACAAGGAGCCGGTCCAAATTGCCAGCATGGCGGACATCGGGAAAACAGGCGTTGACGACCAGTCATCGATGATTTTGGGGTATGACGGCGGCGTGATGGCCTCACTGAACTGTTCATTTCGCGTCAATATGCCATGCGAAGCTGTGATTTTCGGAACAGATGGATATATTAAAATCCCGCACATGTTTTTCCAGCCCGACAAAATCATTGTAAAAGCCGGACAGGAACAGGAAAAAGAAATAAAATTCGACCGGCTCGGAAACGGATACACTTATGAAGCCATGGAAGTTATGCGGTGCCTGCGCGAGGGAGAAACTGAAAGCCCGATTATGCCGCTGGATACGAGCATGGCTATTATGAGGACGATGGACCGGATTCGGCAGCAGTGGAATCTTGTCTATCCTATGGAAAAGAAATAACTATTTCGGGAAATAATTCGCCTTTACCCAGTTAAAATTAAAAATTATATGCAGACCGATAAGGCAGATAAAAATCATTCCTGCGGCTTTGTGAAAAATTCCGAAAGCGGCGTGCGAATAATAATCGCGAAAGATTACTGATATCGTCTGGTTGATGAAAAACACCGCCAAAATTGGATTTAAAATTTTAAGCATCGTATTTTTTGTCATAATAATCTCCTTTTTACCAGTTCTGCATCGCCGAATATTCCACCGTCGCGTTGGCATCGGCCGGTATCTCGACGGTGAAACGCGCGGTTGTCGCGTCTTTCTTTGTGTAAGAATGGCTGGTACCTTCATCGATTTTCCAGTTTACCCATGACGGGAATTTTTCATCGACGAAAACCGTAACGGCCGAGTCCTTGCGGTTGCGAAGTTCAATCGAATGTTTTTCCCATCTGCTCCTGCGGTCAACTTTGCTGTCGAGCATTTTATACTCAACGGCGATATCAAAGGCGTCGCCGATATAGAGCGATAATTTTTCATTCTTCGGCGTATGGTCAATTAAATCTTCGCCGACAAATTCAAGTGCGCCGTCGGTATCTTTTTTGAAGACACGGACTTTGCCTTTGGGCAGGGCGATTCCTAGGGCGAATTCTTTTTTGTTTTCGAACTCGAATTTTATCTGAACTTTTTTATCGTTTTTGGTCCGCTCATAGAGATAGATTTTTTTTGCGGGGACGTTTTCGGCAGGCGTAATAAATTCAATCTGCTTGGTCTGATTATTGTTTATCGTGCTTGTGCGTCCGAGCGTATAAAGATGATATTCCATAAATGCTTTTTCTTCAAAAACCTGGTCGCTGGCTGTCATACCAAGAGCTCTGTATTTCATCATTTCGGGCGGCTGAGGTTCCGTGATTCGCCTTACATCTCCGGCAATAAGTTTTATCTTCGCGTCTTTATATGCAGCTCCGCTTTTATTGTCGAGGGTTACCCATCCGCTGAAATCGAATGCGTTTTCATCGGCGTTGAGAATTGCCGAGTAGTCGGCTTTCCAGTTTATGTCATTGGTAGTATAAGTTACCTGACAGTTCTCTTTGCCGCTCATTTCGGACTGAGCCAACCATACGAGTGTCGGTTTTGTAACCAAATCATCCGGCATATGAAGCAATAGAATGTTTTCGATACTGTTTTCAGATATTATTTGAATGTAGCCTTCCTGATCTTTCATTATCAGGTTATTGTCTCTTGCGGCCAGCAGAGTTCCGATGATTTTTTTGCCGGGGTCGGAGCCGCTGCCTTTTACAAAAATAGAAACTGGTTTGTTGATATACCGCTGCAAAAGACTCGAGGTGCCGACAAGGTCGTATTCATAATTTTGTTCGAGGATGGCGATTTTGCCCGGCGAGGAAAGGCACTGGAAACTTACGCTGGCAGGGTCAATGGACGAAGCGACATCGGTGAATTTTATCGTGTTAAGGCCTTTTTCAAAGACTATGGGGCGACACTCCTTAACTACGCCGAAATTGTTGTTATAAACGGTGACGGCTACGGAATTGCTTTCGGACGGTTCTTTGGCTGCGAAAAGACAATTTGAAAGTAAAAGAATTGCAAGAATGGAAAGTAATTTTTTCATTTTTTGTGTCTCCATAAAATCATTGAAGATATTTTGACACAAGGAAGGGCGGAGGTAAAGAAAAATCCGGCCGATTAAAGGGGCAATTGGGTCATGGAAGAGGCAAGCTCTTTTAAGGCAGCAGCAGCGGGGCTTTGGCCGAAGCGGTCGAGCGATGATACGGCTTTTTGGCGGAAATAGGCGATTTGAGATTTTGTAAAATCTATACCTTTTATGGCCGGCAGAGTCAGGATTTCATTTTCGACGTCCCTGCCGCCGGTTTTGCCGGTTTCGTTTTCCGTTCCGACAATATCAATCAAATCATCAGTCATCTGAAAGGACAGGCCGAGATTGAGACCAAAATCATATAACGCGTCGCAATCGGTTTTTTCTGCACCAGCGATAATTCCGCCAAGCCTGGCGCAGGCTGCGAAAAATACGGCGGTCTTTTTTTCTATTATGCCGAGATAGTCTTCCACGCTGATATTGGAGTCGCCCCGGCAGGTGTTCTGGAGCATTTCGCCCTGACAGATTGTCGCGGCGGTATCGGCGAGAATCATATTGATATCGTTTCTCTGCAGTGAAGCGGTAACGACAAAGGCTTTGCTCAAAATATAATCTCCGAGCAGCACGGCCATATTCGCGCCCCACAGGCTGTTTGCCGTTGCGTGATGCCTGCGTGACTGGCCGTTGTCTATCACATCATCGTGCAAAAGAGTCGCGGCGTGAATCATCTCGATAACGGCGGCGATTTTGATGTGCAGATGATTTATTTCGCCGAATAATTCGCCGCTGAGCAGCAGAACCGAGGCGCGGAGCATTTTGCCCTGCCTGTTTCCGAGGTATTCGACAAACGGTCTGAGCCTGTCGTCGGCGCAGCAAAGCTGGTTCAACAGGAAATCGTGAGCCTGTGCAAGCTGGTCGGCTATCAGCGCAGGACTGACCGATGATGAATTTTGCGTGGTCATTTTATTTCGACCGGCCGTTAGCGTACTCGAAGAATTTTTTGCGAAGCATCTTCGTAACCGGTCCCGGTTTTCCATCAGAAATTTTCCTGCCGTCGATTTCAACGACGCCGATAACCTCGGCGGCTGTGCCGGTAAGGAAAAGCTCGTCAGCGACGTAAAGGTCGAATCGTGTCAGATTTTTCTGAACGACTTCGATTTTTTCCTGTGCTGCCAGACTCATAACAACGGCTCTTGTAACGCCCTCGAGAGAACCGGCCTGAATCGGCGGAGAACAGAGAACACCGTTCCTGACAACGAAAACATTATCGCCTGAAGCTTCGGCGACGAAACCTTCGTGATTAAACATAATGGCTTCGGGTACGCCGGCATCGATTGCTTCAATCTTGGCCAGAATATTATTGAGATAGTTGAGACTCTTGACCTGCGGCGGAATCGCAAGAGGATGATTGCGAATCGTACAGGCGCAGATGACTCTCAAGCCTTTCTCATAGAGGTCCTGCGGATAAAGCTGGATTTTATCGGCAATGATAATTATCTGCGATTTTTCACAGGTAAAAGGATTAATGCCGAGCGTGCCGACGCCTCTTGTAACAACAAGCCGGATATAGCCGTCGACGATTCCGTTCGCCCTGACAGTTTCCTCTGTGGCCCTGGCAAGCTGCTGAACGGTCATACCGATATCGAGCCGTATGACTTTCGCGGACTCATAAAGCCTTTTAAGATGAGCGTCAAGTTCGAAGATTTTCGAGCCGTAGATGCGAATACCCTCGAAGACACCGTCGCCGTAAAGCAGACCATGGTCGAAAACGCTTATTTTCGCGTCCTTCTCATCTACGAGTCCATTGTTAATCCATATTTTTAAAGCCATAAAAACTCCGAAAAATTTATGCCGCAGCGATTCTGCCGTCGGCGAGTCTTATTATCCTTGATGCCTTTTCCGCAATCCGGTCATCGTGAGTAACCATTACAATCGTCTGGCCGGAACTGTGCAGTTTTTCAAAGATCTTTAGAATATCATTTCCTGTCCCAGAGTCAAGGTTTCCTGTCGGCTCGTCGGCCAGGATAATATCCGGCTCGTTTATCAGTGCCCTTGCGATAGCGACCCTCTGGCGTTCGCCGCCGGAGAGTTGATAAGGCCTGTGTTCGGCACGGGCGGCAAGCCCAAGCTCGTCCAAAAGCCGCCAGGCCGCTTTTTTAGCCTTTGCCGAATGGAGAAGCCAGCCGATTGTGCCGGATTGCACCATCGGGGCAATTAAAACATTCTGCAATACTGTTAATTCGTCAAGCAAATGATAAAACTGAAACACAAAACCTATTTTTTTGTTCCTGAATTCGTTTATTTTTCTGCCGCTGAAAGCCGAAATGTTTTTTTTCTGAAAGAAAACGCTGCCTTTATCGGGCTTATCGAGTGCGCCGAGTATATGCAAAAGCGTACTCTTGCCGCTACCCGAAGCGCCTTTAACAGCGATAAATTCACCTTTCTCAACGTTGAGGTCCACACCCTTAAGAACCTCCAGATTAACGGCACCCATTCTGTAAGATTTAAAAATATCCCGACAGGTTAATATGTAATTGTTTTCAATCATATTTGATTCACTCTCAAAATATCGACACAGTTTTGTCTGGCGGCCCTGATTGTCGGCAGCATCGCGCCGAGCAGGCAGGCAATAACCGCTGCCGCGGCCACCTCAATCGGCAGGGCGAAGCCGGGATTATTTGGTATATCGCCTATCGCGTAAATTTCCCTGTTCCACATCTGGAAGCCGAATTTGACATACAGCCAGTCTTCGAGGCCGTTAATATTGTCCAGGAACACCAGCGCCGCGGCAATGCCGACCGCCGCACCGACAATGCCGGTCAAAACCGCATATCGCAAAAAGACCCGCATAATGCCGAACCGGGAAGCACCGATACTTTTCAATATGCCGATATCTCTGCTCTTGCCGCCTACAATCATATAGAAAATAACGAAAATAATAAAGACCGTAATCAGGCCGACAAGCAGAAAAAGCAAAAGCAACATCGCCCGTTCTTTTTCCATTGGAGCGATCGATTCTCTGCGGTAACTCTTGAAGTCCTGTACGTTTACGGTTTTAAAAAGGTCGGCAAGTTCCGAACCAGACTTTCGCCCGACAAAGTCTTTCCATAAAGCCGTTGTTTTTTCGACGGACTTGTTGAAGTCGGCGCCTTTTTTGAATTTTATGAATATCGCACCGGCTCTCTTTGGGCCGATGTTCATACCCGTCATAGACTGAAGCTGCTCGAACGGCAGATAAACAACCGTACTATCAATTTTGGCAAGACCGGAGTTGGAATTATCGCTGTAATAAAAGGTTCTCGTGTTTGCGGAAACTGAGGTTCCGGTTCTGACAAGCGTTCCTTTTGGCGTAAGCGGAAAACAGGTAATACCATAAGACCATCTCGGCAGAGTCATCCACTGCTGATAGTTGCCCCACTGGTCGCGTTCAACAAGAAGGTCAACGCCGATTATGCAGCCCGGCAGTTCAGAATTATACGAAGGTTCGAAAGCAAGCAGCGGTTTTTCTTTGCGATAGTAAAGGCTTTGCGCAAAATTCGTTGTCTTTATATGAGAATCAAGGGCAATACCCATAAGACTAAGGGCGGCATTTTTACCGGAAGAGTCCGACTTGACAAGACCGAAGGTGTTTATGACAGGCGTTGCGCTTTCGATAAAATCGGATGACCGCAAAGAAGTTATAAACTCATCATAATGGCCGAATCCGACAAGCGAATCCGTTGAGATAATGCAATCGGAGAAAAATTCGTGATTCTTATCGATGAAGTCGACCGTCAGGCCGTTCATAACTGTCATTACCACGATGACAACGAAAACACAGACCGCTACCGCTGCGACCGCAAGAATGGTCAGCCTGCTGGACTTGAATAGTTTCAACGGCAGTATTACATCGTACATTTTATTCGTACCTTAGAATCTTTACCGGCGAAGTCATTGCCGCGACTATCGAAGGCAGTACAGCGCCGAGAACCGAAGCGGCGACAGCGGCAATAAAGAAAATTATCGCCCATGACCAGTCGAAATGGTTCGGGATTTTTGTAAACATATAAATGCTGCTGCTCCACAGTTTAAGGCCGAAGAGCCGGCCGACAAACTGTTCGACGGCGTTTACATTACTGGTAACGACAAAACCAACGGCCACTCCGGCAGAAGCGCCGATAAGGCCGATGAAAAGACCGAACAATAAAAATATAGAGGTAATGTCGGCAGATGAACCGCCGATGGCTTTTATAATCGCAAGGTCCTTTTGTTTCGCCTTGACTATCATATAGAAAATGCAGAACACAAGAACGACAATGCCGCCGCTTATGATTCCGAATATCAAAAGAAGAACGCCCATCTGTTTGCGAAGTTCCGCGGTATATTCGGCCTGTTTTTGAACGGATGTCAAAATCTCGGTATCGGCGATGTGATATGCCGGCCAATTAAGCTGCTCCGATGCGAAATCGGACCATATCTTACGAACAACTTCGATGGATTGCGACGGATTAAATCCTGCGGCGCATTTGATATGAATAATATCCGCTGCCTTATTCTGTTTGTCCGAAGGAAATAAAAGGCCGGCCAGTGCGTCTATCGGCATAAAAACAAATCTCTTGTCTATGTCATAAACCGACGTAAAGACTATATCGGAAATAACCGCCTGGGCCGAGCGGGAACGGGCTAAATTTACAGGTTCATTATTTTCACTTTCGGTTGTGCCGATGGTTATTACGGCTTTTTTCCCGATAAAATCTTCTGCAAGGGGAAAATCGTAGCGGTCGGTTATGGGGTCCGGCTCCAAAATGGCGGCGATGCCTATAAAGATTGGTATCCCGGTCGAATCGGGATTTTCATCGCCGTAATTAAATTCCGGCACCGAAAGAGAATTTTTCTGTCTCAACAGATTGTTTTTGAAATTTGTAACCCGGCAGCGGCTGACCGGTTCTATGCCCCAGATAGTAACGGCTTTTACATTTCCTGCGCCGAGATGTACAAGGCCGTTTGTGGAAAGTATCGGCGTGGCAGAGTCTATTTCTTCGGCCGAGCACAGTTTCTCGATAAGAATATCGTAATTGGAAAATCTCGCGGGCGGCTCAAGAACGATATCGCCAAGGTATTCCGATGAACTGAGTTCAATCGCCCCGATAAAAGCGGTGAAAAGACTTGCCACCGTAACAAGCAGCGCGGTCGAAAGTGTTACCGCGGCGATGCTGAGAAAAACGATTTTTCGTTTTTTAAGATACCGCAGTGCCAAAAAAAATTTGAGCATTTATCCCATCCTGCTGATTATTTTTCCGGCTTCAATAACGGAAACAGGATTACATCCTTTATATTTGTCGTGCCGGTAAGCAGCATAATAAGTCTGTCGATTCCGATGCCAAGTCCGCCGGCCGGAGGCATTCCGTATTTCAGGGCCGTTATAAAGTCCTCATCGAGACTGCGGAAGGTTTTTTCGTCTTCGCCGGCGCCTTTTACCTGCGACGTAAAGTTTTCATACTGTACGGTCGGGTCGTTAAGCTCCGTATAGGCGTTGGCAATCTCTATTGTTCCAGCGTAAAGCTCAAACCGCTCGGCCAGTTCAGGATTCGATTTGCTGCGCTTGGTAAGCGGGCAAAGTTTGCCGGGATAGTCGATTACAAAGATCGGGTCAACAAGATGCGATTCGACCTTTTCCTCGAAAAGTTTGTTCGTAACGACTTCATCGTCCATTTTTGTCTCGTCGATGCCGGCCTCTTTCGCCTTTTTGCGAATGTCCGCGATATCGTTTATGTCGCAGCCGCAATACTGGCCGACGAGGTCTGAGTACGAACTTCTCTTCCACGGGCGTGAAAAATCGATTGTATGGTCGCCGAACTGAACTTTCGAACTTTCGCAGTGTTTTTCCACAGCGGCGCCGATAAGAGATTCGGTAAGTTCCATCATTATATTATAGTCGGCGTAAGCTTGATAGATTTCCATCATTGTAAATTCAGGATTGTGGCGGGGGCTTAAACCTTCGTTGCGAAAATTACGGTTTATCTCGAAAACCTTTTCAATGCCGCCGACAAGAAGTCTTTTCAGGAATAATTCCGGTGCGATTCTAAGATACAAATCGATATCAAGGGCGTTGTGATGAGTAATGAACGGTTTTGCCGCTGCGCCGCCGGCGATGGTCTGCATCATCGGCGTTTCCACTTCGTAAAAACCTTTTTCCTGCAGAAAAGCGCGAATCGTCGATACTATCGCAAGCCGTTTTTTGAATCTCTGCATTACCTCTGGATTTGCCCAGAGGTCGACATACCGCTGACGATAGCGAAGGTCCGTATCCGAAAGGCCGTGGAATTTTTCAGGCGGCTGCAGCAGTGATTTCGCCAGAATCGTAATTTTGTCCGCCCATATCGTAAGTTCGCCGGTCTTCGTAAGGCCAAGCTGACCTTGGGCGCCGATTGTATCGCCAAGTTCGACCAGTTTGATAAGTTCCCACTGACTTTCGAGAAGTTTTTTGCTTAAACCGAGCTGAATCGTGCCGCTGCTGTCGCGCAAAGTTATAAATATTAATTTGCCGATATCGCGAAGAAGAACTATCCTGCCGGCACAGGTCGCTCTTTGCGGCGGCTGTATTTTCTCGTCAAATTTAGCCCTGACAGATTCTACTGTCTCGACATTATCGAAACGTCCGCCGTACGGGTCAACTCCAAGCTGTTTTATCCGCTGGAGTTTCTCCATTCGCTGTTTTTCAAGTTTTCCGATATCTTCCTGTTCCATCATTTTTGTATTCCCGATTCGATAAGTTTTGCTTTCGCGGCAAGAACCGCTATGTCAAGCTGACGGTCAGCCTGGAGAGTTTCTGCCAGATCATGTCTTTTCAGTTTTGCTTTGTTCTGGTCGTGGTCCGCCGCGGCAAGAACATCATTGTCCCGCTGAATATCGATTACTTTTTTTATTTCATCGTTAAGCAGTTTGACATTTACGTTGGGCGTGACGCCCCAGTCTTTTTTCCCGAGTTTTTCCTTTGCCCATCGGTCGTTGACTCTCTGGCCTGACGGCAAATGATAATACGCCATCGTATATTTCATCTGTGCGCCGTCGCCCGGGTATGCTGTAATTGTCTGAACGCTGCCTTTGCCATAGCTCTGTTCTCCAACAAGGGTTGCCCTTGAGAAGGTTTTATCGGCAAGAGCTCCGGAAACTATTTCAGATGCGCTGGCGGAACTCGAATTAATCAATATCACCAGCGGATAATTCGGATGCGTTCCTTTTTTCTCGGCGGTTTCCCATGTCGGCAGGCCGACTCTCGGCTGCGTACTGACCATAACGCCTTTTTCGACAAATAAATCCGTTATGTCGGCCGCGCTCTGAAGGTAGCCGCCGCTGTTGAATCTTAAATCCAGAATGAGTCCTTTCATACCTTCAGCTTCGAGTTTGGTGATAATTTCATCAAGGTCTGCCGCGGTGGATCCTGAAAACTGCGTAACTCTGACGTAGCCGATTTTGTCTTTGTCATCAACGAAGTAGAGCCAGTTTCCGGATTCATCTCTGCACCAGCCGCGAGTGGTGGGAACGATAATTCTTGCCCTTGTAATTTCAATATCAAATGTTTTTTCTTCCTGCTGCCGGCGAATTGTTAGAACAACCTTTGTGCCGGCCGGGCCTGTAATTTTGCTGACCGCACAGGAAATAGACATATCTTTTGTGCTTTCGCCGTTGACAGCTTCGATTATATCGCCGGCGTCGAGAAGGCCGGAATTGTAGGCAGGCGTACCGGGCACAAGACTTACGGCTTTCAAAGGCCCGTCCTGTTTGGATATTTCAACGCCGATTCCTGTAAATTCATTGGTCATATTCTTTTCGAAGTCTTCCACCTGTTTTGGCCAGATAATCATCGTATGCGGGTCGAGCGCGTTCAGCGACGCTTCGGCAAAGTGCCAGATTACCACCTGCTCGGGCAGTTTCATTGTCGCCGAGTTCAGGGCCAGGACATGTTTAAAAAGTTTTATAAACTGGTCTTTGCTTATACCGAGAGATTCGGCTTTGTAATTTTTTTCCAGTGCTGAAAGCCCGGCAATAAACTGCGGTATCTGGTCTTTATCAAACTGAATCTTGAACGTATTCGGGTCGAAATTTTCCGAAAGACTTATTACCTGGGCAAGATACCGGCATCGCTCTAAGGCTTTTTCGGTCATATCGCTGTAATGGAAAGGCTCGACATAACTATACCCGAGCACGTCAAGAGCACGGATAAACATTTCAGGCTTTATCTTTTCGTACCGGTCGGCACAGCTTTCACACGGGCTGTCCATCAGCGAGGCCTTGATGATGGCCTTTTCCTCAAGCTGGTCTTTTTTATCTTTGTATGTTTTGTCGTCTTCGTAAAGAACGGCGAGCCAGCTGTAACAGTTCAGCAGGGCATCTATCCAATCGCCTTTGGCTTCGTAATCGGCGGCGGCTTTCTGCGCCCTTGCAATAGTTGCCTTTACAAAAGGGTCCTCTAAAATCTTCGCCTTATCGTCCCCCTCGGCTGCTTCCCGGGCCCTGATTACCACAGGAAATATATCCAGCAGGTTCGGTTCTGCCGTGTTTGGTTCTTGCCGGGCCGGAACTTCTGAAACGAATTCGTTTGTTCCAAATTTATCCAGACAGCTTATCTTGTCGCCGCAGGACTCTGTAAACCAGCAATAAGAATACAGCAGCGTGCCAAACCATTTACGTTTGATTCCGCTATCAGCAGAATTTTTAACCTCGTTATCAATAATATCTTTTATAAACGGATCGGTTAGAAACTCTGCTCTGATGTAATCGTCGGTAAAATTACAATCCTTGAGCATTGCCGAAAGTTGTCCCAACAGGTTCGGCTCAACCGCACCCGGCACAGAAGCGTTCTGAATTTGCCGAGCCGAGTCTGCAATCGTCCGTTCGTTCGCATCGGCCTGTAATTTAAATTTCTCAAGTTCCGCAAGTTTCTCCTCGAAAGTCTGCTTTCTCGCCTCCTGCCTTGACTGCTGAATCTGATTGTACTGGGAAATTATCCCGAGAATCGCAGATGAGGCGGAATCGTTAACATCGGACTCTTTGATAGTCCGTTCGGCGGCGGCAAAATTGCCGTCGCATATCTCACTCACCGCGGATTTTATTAAAGCAGTTTCATTACCGTCCGGCCTTGATAAAGGCGAAACCTTTTTTTCCGGGGTTGACATTGAAAATACGGGCCAAATCGGCAGCAGAGATGCGAGAATAAATACTATGGCTTTTTTCATTTGCGCTTTTCTCGAAATATATAAAGAAACTTAGCCACTAAGACACTAAGGCACAAAGTTTATTACATTATTTTTCTTTGTGTCCCGGTGCCTTTGTGGCTATTTTTTAATAATTTTTTACAGGCACTCTGCCGCTTTGCCGCTGCAGCCGAGAATGTCGAGCTTGTGCAGTACCATCGCCTTTATCGCGTCTCTTGCGGGACCGAGATAATTTCTCGGGTCGAATTCGGCAGGCTTTTCGGCAAATACCTGACGAATCTTGGCAGTCATCGCCATACGAAGGTCGGTGTCGATATTCACTTTGCAGATTGCCATTTTCGAAGCTTTTGTTATGGCCGATTCCGGAACGCCCATCGCGTCAGGCATCTTGCCGCCGTATTTATTTATGAGGTCCTTGAATTCCTTCAATACGCTGCTCGATCCGTGCATTACCAGCGGAAAACCGCTCAGTTTGTCGGCGACCTTTTGTATTACGTCAAAAGCAAGCGTCGGTTCGGATTTAAACTTATAAGCTCCGTGACTTGTTCCGCAGGCAACGGCCAGTGAATCGCATCCGCTCTTTTCGACGAACTCAATCGCCTGGTTCGGGTCGGTCAGATGACTTGCGACATCTTCGTGACTGAGTCCTACTACGTCTTCCTCGATACCGCCGAGCTGGCCGAGTTCCGCCTCGACGACAACGCCGTGAGCGTGAGCGTATTCGACGACCTGTTTGGTAATTTTGATGTTTTCCTTGAAAGGATGATGCGATGCGTCAATCATTACCGAGGTAAAGCCGTCATCGACGCACTGCTTGCAGACTTCAAACGTATCGCCGTGGTCGAGGTGCATACAAATCGGGATACTCGGATTTTCAGCGACAGCAACGTCGATAATCGCCCGCAAATAACTCATAGAAGCGTATTTTCTCGCGCCGCGGGATATCTGAAGAATTAACGGGGCCTTTTTCTCGGCAATAGCCTCTACAATTCCCTGCGTAATCTCCATATTATTGACATTGAATGCTCCGATTGCATAGCCGTTCTTATAGGCCATTTCGAACATCTTTTTCGTGGTAACTAAAGCCATTTATCGATTCCTTAAAAAAAGTTTATAGACTACGACACTATATACTGAATTAACGACATAAAAAAACCACTGTTTCGGGCATCATTAGGATTAATAGTTACGATCCGTCGGGGAATCCAGCCCCATAAACGTCTTTGAGCCGAATCCGAGCTCGCCGACTCCTTCAGGCCATATATTAAGAACTATCGCCCGTCTGTCAAGGGATTCGTCGATACTGTAGGTAAGACCGTAATAAAGCCTGTGATAGCGCCTGATGAGGGAGACCTGGCTGGTTATTCTCTTTTTGGTTTTGAAATCATACTGATGAGCCATGGAAATCATATAACGCGGATTAAGTTTGTATGTCATCGCGAACGTAAATGCGTTTGAGCCGTTTTCATCCTCATTTTGCACGTTTTTCAGGTATCTCATGCCGATATAATAGCTCAGATTCGGCCATACCAGCCGGGACAAGCCTATATTGAACTGCTCAAGCTCGTTGTCCTTGGTGCCGTAATTCAGGTCGCTCAAAATAGCCGTTGTATCGCTTAGCCGCCAGATGTAATCGGCGTTGAAGCTGTCCTTCTGCGGACCGAAAAGCTGAAACCGCCTGTACCCGGCTAAATCACCGTTGGAAATCGCCGGCACTGATAAAACCGAAAGCGGAATAAGCGGATTGTTCCAGAGAGCATTGTCGGGTCTGTCTATATCGGAGTTGTCGTTGCTGACCATGGTATATTCCATTTTCAAGCGCATCCAGTCGAGACTCCTGCGTTTCTCGCCCTGGCCGCGTTTGGTCTGCCACCGCTGCAGAACGCCGAGAGTGTAAGTATCCTTCTGTTCGACTACATCGTCGCTTTCAGCAAAAATAGCGGCGTTCGCATACGGCTTTATAATATGACGAATGCCGTCGATGTCCCAGAACTTCGATTGGATATTTGGGTAGGTTCGCCAGTATTGAGTCGATGTTCTTACGCCGGCCTCGCCGATGAAAACATTCTGCTGGCCGAAGTTCGAACCTGTTCCGGTAGTTATGCCGCGGTCAAAACCGCTTCTGTCGTCGTAGCCGAATGTGCCGGCTATATAAGGCACGATATTGCCGGAGGCGAACTTGACCGGCATATCAATTTCGGTGCGAGTCGAACCGAATGTGAAATATTCGTTTGAAATGTTCAGGCCGTGGTCTTTGCCGGTTCGCTGGCGGAATCTGCCTACGGAACTGTCGCTATATAAGGTAAACTTGTCGCTAAAAAGCGACTGCCCCTTTAAATGATATTGTGCCGAAGGAAGTTCTTCGAGCTGGTCGGCAAAGTCGTTTATCCGCCATTTGCCGAGTATCGCGAAGGCCTGGTTGTCTTTAAGCCACTTCAGATGTATAAGGGTTTCCCGTTCTTTGCCGTTCATGAATTCACTGCGGCGGAAGGATTCGAGATAATTTTCGTCAGATTGATAGCTGGATTCAAGCGTAAGCTGCCAGTGGTAGGGCAGAAATTGCCTGTGCTGGAAATCGACCATGCCCCTTAACTTATCTTCAGGTTTGTCGTTTTGCCTGTCTCTGCCAAGGTCGTCTTTGCCGCGGTCGTTAATTACATAGCCATCGATATGGCCGAAATAAGTGTCTCTTTCGTATTTTATAGCGCCGCCTATTCCTGTGCCTCGTTTGGAATAGTAATCATACATAAGACTCGAATCAACGCCCGGCAGTTCACGGAGCCCAAGAACTCTTGCAAGAAACCATTCGGTCTCGATAGATGTACCGAAAGTATTGTCGCGGGCAAACTGCACTCTCCTGATAGGAATGTCGGGCCTCTCGAAGTCGCCGCTGAGTTTCGGCCAATAAAAAACTGTCCGGTTATCGACCTTCAGCTTGACATCTTTCATCATAACATCGTAGCTTTGATTACCGAGCTGGTCTGTCTGCTGGTCAACGACAGTACTATCGGCGATATAAATCTCCGATGCTGTCGCCGAAATTTTGGGCACATAAAATTCACTGCTCGTAAGTGTTACATTGCTGCCGGCAAATTTATTTTCGGAAACCTGTTTGAGTTTCGCCGCTCTTGCGTAAACCGGTATTCCGCGCGACGGGTCGAATGTCCGCATAACTGCGTTTATGACAAGGGCCTGTTTCTTCTGGAAATCGTAATAGACTTCATCGGCGCGAATCGTTCTGCTGCCTTCGGTCATAACTATATCGCCGCGGAGATAAACAGCTTTTACCGTGTTATCGACCGGCAAAAGGTCCTTGTTTTTATTCGGGTCGCTTGTTTTGCCGGCGTAGAAGATAACCGCGCTGTCAGCCTGGAACTCAAGCAGTCTGCCGCTTTCATCCTGTTTCTGCCACAGGTAGAACCTGTTTAAAACTGTCGCTATATTTGTGCCGTCAGCAAGATTTTCATTTGTGATTCTGACCGGTTTGTCCGTAGCGCTGCTTATATTGACAGGATACTGAAATTTAGGAGCGGCCGCCGCAGGCACTGCCGGTGCCGCGGGCTGTTGCGGCTGCCCTTTGCGGCCGGTTGTGTCCGTGCCGAAAACTTTTTCAAAAATGTTCGGCGCAGCGGGCTGCTGCTGAACAATGGCCGCTTTTTCTTCCGGCGGTAATTCTATCTGATGAGTTGCCACAAGTGCATTGTGATATATCAGGCTCGTACGCGGGTCTTCTGTGATTCGTTTCTCGGCCGTCGCAAAAATTTCACCTGCCACCTGAAATTTCGTAACCAGCGACTCAGCGCCTTCCATTATTGGACGGCTCATATCGACGCCGGATGTCTTCGAACCCAAACCCGCCTCGACGGTTACCTTGTCCTGCAGATAAACAGTTACATTGTGTTCGACATATTTAACGCCACGGTCATCGGTGGTAACGCTGTTGATCCAGACGACAGCCTGGTTGCTTTTTAATTTGTTATCGCCTATGACAAGGTCGAAGCCATCGTTGAATACAAGAATATGTTCTCCGCCGGAAACCTGGTAGCTTGTTACCGTTCCCCCGCGAAGATGCAGGTCATCGGCGCCGAAAATTTGAGCTTTGCCGGAGTCAATTGCCAATAGACCTTCCGTGCAAAATAACAATATCACTATAAGGCAGATAATCCGTTTACGCATATGCCTCCAGAAAACAAAACGCCTCAATTGCCAGTGATTATAGCTATACTAATTCATAAATCCAGCCATAAATCCCAAAAAACCGCAATAATAATACTGATAACAGCAATATATAACCTATAGTCCGATAAAGTGTTGTGGAAATAATTAGCAGTTATCAGTTGTCAAAAGATAACTTTGAACTTATTATCAAAACAAAATTACATTAAAGGAATTTGTTAAAATGGGCAAAATGTTCAGCGGATATCAGCAGAAAGTCATCAGGGATTACTACAGCAACATCGACAAAATCGCACTGACGAAGCTGTCTGAGCTGGTAACTGAAATATTTCTTGCCGAAAGCAGGGAAAAGAAAGCAAAACTCTGGCAAAGGGTTGAAATGGCTCTGAAGAAGTTGAAAATCCCCCAGCCGGTCATAGAACATATTTTGAAACAAAAAGACCCGCAAGTCCTGGCCAAAAATATCAACGACTGGATGAAATAATGCTATTTTCCGCCGCCGCAGCATAGTTCCATAGTATAGTCATAAGGAGTTTGACAGTTACAGCACTCTATTGTCGGGCCCCTGGCCGAGGTGTCGTTGACGCAGGTGTACATATGCGGACACTCTGGCGATGCATCTCCACAAGAACTCGGGACAGACTCCTGGATAGTCATTATTTTTGTTCGGTCTCTTATAACCTATATTTTATTACAATTATGGCCTCTTGAGTTCAAAAGCAACAGCTTTAGCTTTAGTAAGGGCACCTTGAAAAGGACCACACAAAACTACGAATCCTTTATTTTCTGTACATATAATATTAATGTTGAAGCTGCCAAATACTGTCGTCTTGTCTATTGAAGCTCGCCCTAACTCATTCCCTTTCTCGTCATATTGACGTATCATCAACCCAGATGATTCCAACCAGTTTGCTACAACAAAACCACCCCCCGGAATACTTTCAATTCCAGAAAATGCCAGTGTATTAACAGATTTACTTATTTGACTTTTCTTTAATGACTCCAATGTTGGAGTAAATATCTCAAACCAGCAATCCGTAGATCTCATGGTTTCGCTCATGTCATACACCACTACAAAATTACCCGAGTCAAGCTGGCACACCTGAGGATAGGCATAGGGGCTAAGGTTACCTCCGGAAAACATGTTTTCGGCCAATATTTGGCCATCGGCATTATACTTTATCATACAAATGTTGTGCCTTATAGCGGCGACATCTTCACTTTTGTCCATAAAAAAAGATAATCCAACTACCAAAAATTCTCCTTTTTCACTTAGTGGGATACCATCAGTGAAAATGTTGTTTTCTCCGAATTTGTATATTTTTTTCCAGAGCCTATTTCCTTGTGGATCAGCTTTAATAACCAGACCATTCCCATTAGCATCCTTGCCGATTAAAAGGATATTATCATCAAGAAGACTTGTCATTTTCAATATTAGAATATCTTTTTCTTCCTGATTTTCCTCTGCAATTAATTTAGCATTCTTCTTTGTTCCTTCCACGTCAGTCTGCATGAGAGACATTTCTTTCGCAGGCAGCTTTCCAAAACTACCTACCATAAAAATATCACCATTTTCGGATATTTTTAAACCTCTGGTTGGCCACAAATCTCCTATCGCGGAACATTCTTTTATAGTACCTTCCTTAAGGATAGTCTCCTTAGTTTTCTCGCCATCTGGTGAGATTTCCCAAATCCACACTTTGCCGCGAAAGTTAGGGTCTACGGGACGAAAGGAGCTGCCTAAGACTACTATCCTGTTAGTTTTTCTGCAGAAGGTCGCCATATGTGGGGCATATGTAACATTGTCATCTACTGAATACTCCTTCTGCCATAATATTTTTAACGACGGAAAATTACTTTCAGCCATAACGTAATTTACGTTTGTGAATCCAAATAGAATAATAACAATTATATTTATTTGTGTAAATGTTTTCATTATTTGCTCCTTACATTTAAAGAGTAAAATATTCTATATGTTCTTTGCAATTCTCTGCTATGAATGATACCGTAAACATCATCCATTTTCCCTAACAGTCGTTACAAGCACATTCAGTTACTTGGGCAGGTTTATAAAATAGATCGCCAAGCCCCAGGACTGCCATATAATAAACATTCCTCCAGCTATTACAAGGGTAGTAACAACCATCAGAGACGTTATCCAAGGAAGTACATACTGTTTCCATCTCATTATTGAAAGTACTATCGCACTCAGATTTTCCCCTGCTACAATTACCATAACATAAATCGTGTGTATTGCAGGAACTAAGAAAACTGGAATAGGTACATCCTGCCGGGTTGTCTCCATTTTCCAGAGGAGCCGAACATCCGTTGGCTGTCGGCGACCTATCTGGGTTATCGACTTTTGAACAACTTTCTAATTCTTCATAGGTGCTGACTGTACGAAGGCAAGCCTGGCAGCCTCCGCCATCTTTGCACTTTTCGCAGTTGAAGCTGTCATTGCAGGATTCATTACAGCACTGATAGTTACCACAGCACTGCTTATTTGGGTCGCCACCACAAACTTTACATTCTCCATCTATACAACTTTCACATTCATCAGGGTCGCACTTGGTAATAACGTTACCGCCGCAGCATTCCTGTGTATCAGTATTATAAAGTTCTTCGCCATCGCAGCAGGCCTGGTTTCCATCAGGCGTTACACATTCATGATTGCAGCAAATTTTATCCCACGCACAGCATTCATCCTCTGCAGGTGTTTCGCCTTCACAGCACTCTTGTATAGAATGACCATACTGGTCTACCTGACATTTCCATTCCCATCGTCCGCTCTTCCAAATAAAGCAATGAATAGGAGAGGGAGGCGGGGTACATCCGAGGGTCGTTGTACATAAAATCTCAATAGTGAATAAACCTATTAAAATAAAAGTAGTTTGCTTTTTCATTTTTTACATCTCCCACACTGCTCGAATATCCTGTTTATACGTACCGCTCCGCAACCATCGAGCCCGGTGTTCATTAAATACAATCCGAAACACGCGCACGCCTCGGTTATCCGCTCCTGCTTAATAAAAATCTCGCCCAAATGCAGCGCTGCGTAATTATTTAAGCCATTTGTATAATTATCCATCAGATTTTTATACTCTTCTTCAATTATCAAATCCGCTTCCGCCGCAGGTAATTGTCCCGATGCCTTTAATTTCTCAAAGCCATCCGCTATCATCAACTGCATACTTGCGGCATGTATGAATTCAGGAGCAATTTGCAGTAATTTATCTGCATACTCCATGGTTTTATCAATATTGCCTAATCTGGAATTTACTACCGCCGCAAGATAATACGCCAGCGTTTTATTGTCGGTATCTTGAATTTTATTCAGGACTCTTTCATCGAGTATTTGTGCAGACAATTGTAATAATTTACGGCATGCCTCATTTTTTATTGCGAAATCATAACATGTATCATAACATTTTTCCGCTATAAACAATAAAGTCTCTGCCAAATATGGGCTTTCATTGTAATCGGCAATCAGTTCATCTATACCGATTTTAGTCTCATTATAATCCAGCGAGCTAATGGCGATTAAAGTATCCAAACTTGCCAAATCTATTTCCGCCTTGTCGCTGAAATTACTCTCCGGCTGAATATCTATTATTCTTTGATAAATTATTTTTGCCTCTTCGTATTTATCGGCCCATTCATATCTTCTCCCGATTTCCTCCATAGTTTCCAGCAATTCAGGATTATTGATAAAGTTGGCTATAACATTTTCTGTATCTGCCTGTAAACTTTCTGTTTCATCTGAGACAATTTTCAGGCAAATGCTTGTTCTCTCAATTCCTGTTTGTACTTTGTTCTCAATCTTATTTTTTGGGTACTCCTGTAATATTAATCCGAAAATATTTGCCGCCTGTGCATAGTTAACATTCCATTCATATCTTCTGGCTATCCAGTAAAGAGCTTCCGGCATGTCCGGATGATTGTTATAATCCGCGACAAATTTGTTTAATGCTGAATTTGAATCTTCAATTCTATCTAACGCTATTAATGAATGTATCTGTGCCTTGTTGAATCCAAATTGTGCATTGACAGTATTATTGTTTTCGGGATATTTCTCAAGAAGTTCCTGATAAACATTTTTTTCCTCTTCATACCTGTTCGCATACCCGTATCTATTAGCTATCCAGTACAATGTATCTGCTAAATCCGCATTCTCCGCAAACTCCTCGATCAATTTTGCATAAGATTCTCTCGACTCTTTATACATTCCCTGCTTTATGAGCGCGAGAATCTCCGTCCTCGCAGCCCCTAATTGCGCCTTGCCTTTTAATTTTTCATCGGACGTAAACTGTATTATCCGCCTGAAAATTTCTTTTGAATCTTCATACTGATTGTCCTGTGACCATTCGTAACTTCGAGCGATTCGATATAGCATCTGCGGCAAATCCGGCAGACTGTAAAAATCCGCTGCCAGCTTATTCAGGGCCGTTTTAGCCTCGTCGAATTTTTGTGCTGCTATAAAAGCCTGAATCTCCGAACCCAGATAACACATCCGTGCGCTATTTACGATTGTATTGTCCGGATATTTCTGAATTATTTGCTGATAAAGATTTTGTTCCTCATTGTATCTGCCTGTCCAGCCGTAACTCCATGCAATCCAATAAAGCGCCTCCGGCAAAAAACTATCCTGCGAATAATCGGAAATAATTTGGTTAATACTTTTTGAGGCAGCTTCTGTTTGGCCCTTGTTTATTAAGTCGATTACATCATTTTTAGTCTGATTTAAATCGCCGCCAAATGAAATACCAGATAGCAGGCCGACTAAGAGCGCACTTACTAA
The DNA here is from genome assembly GCA_041652575.1 of Phycisphaerae bacterium. Taxonomy (NCBI): domain Bacteria; kingdom Pseudomonadati; phylum Planctomycetota; class Phycisphaerae; species Phycisphaerae bacterium. Next base: position 140,985 of record JBAZHC010000005.1, read on the forward strand.
TAGAAGTTTTCCACACATTTTAAAACTCCTTCTAAATTCTTTTATCTGTTCTTGATGTTCCTGATGTCTCTCTCGGAAAAAACATTTACAAGTAAACGCTTACCTAAAGATATAATATACTTTTAAATTCGGCTGTCAACATTTTTTTGGGGGGTATAAATCTGTTATAAATGTATTGTCCGGCTTATTATGCCATTGTGGGTGGATTATTCACTATCCCCCAAAAAAATATTAATAATTTTTAAAAAATTCAAGATAAAACCGATGTAAACGGACATAACATTTTATTATATAAATAGTTATATAAATTAAAAAATTGAGAGTTTTGAATATATTCTTCCTCTTTTTTAATAAAAAATTTATTGAATCTTGCCATTGGCGTCATCGTCAAAGCAGAGAAATGCATTCATTGTTGGCAGGGTGGTTTGTTACATATCTCAGGCAGCGGCAGGAGCCGCATTTATATCAAGAATACGCTCTCCTATAAATCACAGTAAAGCTGGAGAAAAATAACGTGTTTTGCCGATAAAATTTGGTATGGCGTCGCAATAAGTTTGCGCGCATAATGCAGAATATTACTTTTTTATAGGACCTTTGGAAATTTTTTGTGAGGTGAACGTTGAATAAGCCGGTGAATTTAAGCTCAAAGGCAGTGCAGGTAATCGCCCTGGCAATTGTGGCGATGTTATTTTTCAGCTGCATGAGTTTCAATATAGGTGATTTTCCAAGTAAATATGTCTGGCCGAACAATCATCCCGCGGTCAACTGGTGCGGCGCCGTTGGAGCCTTTTTCGCGTATTACCTGATGTACTACGTCGGGCCGGGCGTGTTTATCGCGCTTGCCGCCGCTGCTGCCGCGATTATTGTGAAACTTGCGGACAAAAAAATCAGCCAGCCGATTTTGCGAGTCGTCGGAATGCTGCTTGTAACGACGGCGGTCTCGTCGGTAATTTATATGATTCGCCGTCATGCGGCATCGGCTCTGCCGACAGGAAGTGGCGGAATCCTCGGCGCAGGAACGGTGTTATTTTTGAAAAAGAATTTTTCACTGCTCGGTACGGTAATTATCGTTCTGAGCGGCTTCATCGTAGGTTCGATTCTTTTGGCCGATTCGCTGGTTATGGGCCTGCTTCATTTGAGCGGCAGTGTGTTTATGCGGACACTTGGAGTTTTTGCTCCCGCGTGGTCGGCTGCGAGAAAACGCTCACAGAAAATTTCAGAAATATGGAAAAAATTAAGCGTTAAAAAAGCTCAGCCTTCAGTGGCACAGCTCCTTGCCGAAGAGGCGCAGTCCGTCCTGGGGCGAGACCTCGCCGCCGGCGGGCAGATTATCCAGCCGGTGCCTGTGCCTGGGGATATTGGAATAAAAACAGACGAGGTAATCGAAGACCATCTGGAGAAGAAACTTTTAATTTCCAAAAAAGACCAGCCTGAAGTTAAGGCTGTCGAACCGGCGTACGAGTCGGAAAGTTTTGACGGCTATCAGCTTCCTCCGCTGGATATGCTTATGGAGCCGGAATATAATTTCGGCACCGTACAGGAAAAGATTATCAGGGCCAAATCCTCGGCTCTCGAGCAGGTGCTCAACGAATTCGGCATTGAAGCGCACGTTGTCGGTTCCGAGCCGGGACCTACGATAACGATGTTCGAACTGGCGCTTGCGCCGGGCGTTAAGGTCAGTCAGATATCGAATCTTTCCAATGACATAGCGCGTGCCCTTGGCGCTCTGGCAGTGCGTATCGTTGCGCCTCTGGCCGGTAAACATACGATTGGAATCGAAGTGCCGAATAGTCAGAAGGAAACCGTTAGGCTCAAGGACCTGATTGTACGCGCAGGCGAAACCTATAAGCGAATGGAACTGCCGCTGTTTCTCGGCAAGGACTCTTCCGGCCAGGCGATTGTCAGCGACCTGTCGACTATGCCTCATCTGCTTATCGCCGGCACAACAGGTTCCGGAAAAAGCGTGTGCATAAACAGTATCATTATGAGCATTATGCTGACGAAACGGCCGAACGAGGTGAAACTTGTTCTGGTCGACCCGAAGATGGTTGAAATGACGGCCTTTTCCAAAATCCCGCACCTGATGGCGCCGATAGTTACGGAAATCAGCAAGGCCGAGCAAATATTCGAATGGGCCACGATGAAAATGGATGAACGCTACGCCCTCTTTGCCGAGGCCGGCGTGAAAAATATCGCAGGATACAATTTGCTTGGCACCGAGGAAATCATCCGCAGGTTTAATCCGCAAAGTCCCGATGAAGAGGCGAAGATTCCGAAACGCCTGCCTTATTTTATGATAATCGTCGATGAGCTTGCCGACCTTATGATGACCTCGTCGAAAGAAATAGAAAGCTATATCGTCCGTATCGCTCAGAAGAGCAGGGCGGTTGGTATTCATATAGTTCTTGCCACGCAGCGGCCGCAGGCGACGGTTGTCACAGGCCTCATCAAGGCAAACCTGCCGAGCCGTATAAGCTTCCGCGTCGCTTCGAGAATGGACAGCAGAATTGTGCTCGACCAGAACGGCGCCGAAACGCTGCTGGGTCAGGGCGATATGCTGTTCCTCAAACCCGGCACAAGCGACCTTGTTCGGGCTCAGGGCGCTTTCGTCGATGATACGGAAGTCCGCAAGGTCGTACAGCATCTTGCCGAACAGGCCGAGCCGCAATTCCATCCCGAGCTTATGCAGCTTAATCGTCTCGATGCGAGCGAGGCGGGCAAAGATGAACTGTTCGACCAGGCCGCGAGAATCATACTCGAATCGCAGCGCGGCAGTGTTTCTCTATTGCAGAGAAAACTCAGTATCGGCTACGCCCGCGCAAGCAGAATTATCGAAGCAATGGGCGCTTCTGGAATCCTCGGTGAATATAAAGGCAGCCAGGCCCGTGAAGTTTTGATGACGCTCGAAGAATATGAACGGCTCAGGAACCAGATGGAAGCTGATAAAGACGCCGGATACGCAGATATGCAGGATGATGAACCCCAGGCTGACGATGAAGAAAATGAACCGCTGGACAAGTCGCCGCACAGCGTTAAGGAAGTTAATTATGATTACTCCGCTCCCCAGCAGCAGGAGATTATAAATTCTTAGGTCTGATATGCCTGAATACAAACAAATGGTGCAGAATTTGCCGCAGGGCACTAAGCAATGTCCTTATTGTGCTGAGCTGATTCTCACTGCCGCGATAAAGTGCCGCTACTGCGGCGAGTTTCTTAACAAGCCTGTTAAAACAGAAGCTGAGCCTTCGCAGGAAAAATCGCCGGATAAGGAAATTCAGGCTGAGAAGTTTTTCGAGGCGTCGCCTTCGCTTTGGATACTCGCCGGCAATTTCCTGAAAATAGCAATTGTTTTTACGGTATGTTATTTTATGGCGTTCTGGCCGGTTAAAAAACTTCTGACAAACCTTAAACTTCCCACTGATGCAATTGCTGAAATAGAAAAATATAGAGCCATCGTGGCTCTATCACTGGCCGCGGCGGCATTGATTATCTTTTTATTCAGGGTCATCAAACTGAAAAGTATTCGCTACAGGGTGACCACCGACAGGATTGAATGGGCAAGAGGACTGCTTGAAAGACGCATCGACAATATCGATATGTTCCGGATTGTCGATATGAGTATGCACCGAAGTTTTTCGGACAGGCTTACGGGAATAGGTTCTGTTACGCTGATTACCAATGACAAGACCGACCCTGAATTCAGGTTTGAAAAAGTACGCAGACCGAAACAGCTTTACGACCTCATTAAAAAGGCAAGCCTCGACGCCGACGGCAAAAGAAGCGTCGTTCATCTCGAATAATGCTGATAATTGCTGATTGGGTAAATTCCAGTGATATTTTTCTTGATTTTCCGGTACATTCAGTGGTCTAATATCCCAAAAGGAGACACGAGATGAGACCTGGAAAATTGATTTTGATATCAGGTTTAATAGTTTGCATCGGCCTGACTTTCTGGCAAAAAAATAACCTCAAAACCATCTTTGGCGAATATTGGACTATACATAAAAGTTATTACTATGACGATTATAGCTGGAAAACAAAGCAGCCGGCGATAAAACCAAAAATTGCGGAAACCGATCCCGAAACGGCAGCAATTGTAAATTATAGATTAATTTATCGCGGAGATATACCAGGTATAGAAATATTGCCGCAGAATATACTCGAATTCCCAAATAACCAATATTTTATTTATGAACTCTGCGAGTTATTAGTTCATATTTCAGGAAATTGGCTTGACCCTGAAATTCTGATTAACCTGTCAAACAGACTTATCCGGTTAAATGAGAAAAATGCGGCATATCATTATTTGAAGGCTTACGCATTATTCCGTTCCAGAACAGATAATGATTTTAATGCTACAATCAAAGAATTAAAGATAGCCCAAAAATGTGAATATTATAAATCCCCGTATTCAATTTATAAGGATAGGGCCGTATCGATTGGTCGAAAACAGAAATTGCATAATCGTTTGATTGAAGAACTGGATTTTGATATTTCAATTAACGATTCTACAAGGGAAATTTATCGAACATTAATATCGTATCAAAATCTGCTTATTACAGAAGGCAATTTCACACAGGCCGATGAAATAGCAGATGTTCTTAAAATGTTGCTTAAAGTTGAATATGAACCTGTTATGCGTTCTGTTCCGCATTCAATGCGTGGAATGATCAGTTTCTGGGATTTGCCGCAACAGATAGATCTTAGAAGAAAAAATCTTACCGCTTCACAGACAAATGCAAAAAGAATGGAAATGTGCGCAATTGCCAGTCCCGAAAAAATTATCTCATATAAGAAAGAAAATGTACCAAAGAAGATATACGGTTTTTACGCTTTAAGCTTGTTGCCTTTTTTATATCTTTATAGAATGATGTGTGTTTTTGGGGTTGCGGCTGCTATTTTATTTATAATATCTTTTGTCAGCAAAGACAATGTATCAGGTAAACTTAAAAAGGCTGATATAATCAGGTTTTTTGTCTTCAGTTCTGTTTTTTTCACGGCTGGACAGGCTATTCTTATAGCTGAATTTTTTTTGAACTCAGATTTTGATGAATGTAGCCATTTAAGCTATGCGGATATTTTATTTATCCCGCCTCATTTCTCTGATATAAATTTTCGTGACATAAAGGAATTGTTTAAAGAGCCCTTTTTCTTCTTCGTGTTTGTTTTGCCTTTTGCAATTACAATTTTGATAGCTCTTATAAAATTCTTTAAACCAAAATTTGACAATTTGATTACACGCTTTATTGCTGGTATTTTAATTTCAATACCGCTGGGTCTGGCAACACTATTTCTCACCGGCGATAAATATACCAAATACCTGCCGGTAATTGTTTTTCTTTTATTTGTGTTTAAATATTCTTTCCGAAAAATTACTTTCAGAGATATCTTTAAATCCATTGCCGGTAGCTCAAGAAATGAAATTCCTGTATTGCGAACTAATTTACTCAAGCTCTCAATTCTTTCGGTGATTCTGTGCTGGCTTGGTATTTTATTCCTGGCCGCTCCGGTTAAAAAATCGATGGAAAAAGAAGAGAAAACCGTCCCGGCTTATTCTTATCAGCCGCAAAAAGATTATGAAAAAGCATATCAGAATGTTTTAAATGAAATTAACGATGCGAACAATTATATGTCATTTAATGCAAGCTATATTTCCTTCGTAAAATCAGTTGATTTACCTGCGATTATAGAAGAATTCATGGAAAAACGATGTACACATGGCTATGTAATGCCTCCGGGGTTTCATTCAGAGGAAACCATAGATTACAATACGAATACCGACTTTTGTATTTCAAATTTATTGCGAGATGCCGGCAAAGACCAGATGCCTGTAATACTTAGTTATATGAAAAATCCGGATATCGGAAGATCTTTGATTTACAGGGCTCAATTAGGCGATAAAAGCGCTAAAGAAAAATTACAGAGACTGCTTGGGGAAAAGATTGGCGATGTAAATAATAGTACTAAATTAGATACCATAGAGGATTTTTCAAAACCTGATGAAATAGAAATAATTTCAGCATTAGCGGTAATTTCCGAACCTGAATATGCTTATGAATTGTATAAGGATTATTTTGAAAGGAATCCTTTGGGAAAAGAATGTCACAATTTTGATTTTAGATTCTTTTGCCTGCTTCCGAAGGATTTAGTTTTAAAGATTTTTAATCTGTATCTTGATGAAGTACAAACTAATCCTGGAAGTTCTGATGATTACAGAAGGCTAAATCCATTAGCGGACTTACGCAGCTTTGAAGGTTTATATTGGGATAGCCCTACCGCAAAAAGAATATTAAATTTAATGTTGGGCGTATATGACAAGGAGAATAGAGGATTGGAAACCTTTGGAGTTGAATATTATTTGACATCCGAGGACGCCGTCCTGCTTGTCAAAGGGCTGCAAAGTAATAATGAAGATTTAAGGGCATGGTGTCTTTGCCAGTTAAGAAAAATCGATTATAAATTCAGCGCAGATGAGCTTAAGAAAATTGCCGGGGATAAAAGCTGGAAGGTAAGAGCAAATCTGGCGATTTTTGATAAATCTTTGATTAACGATAACGAAATGAGTGCCTTTGTAAACTTGCTGAAAGCTCTATAATGCCCTATATTCTGTCCCCTATACCCTATTATAATTTTCCTTTACTTTTTCTGTCTTTTTTATTAAATTAATCTTTTGTTTTAAACAGGCAGATATGGAAAGAATCAAAATCTACGACACAACTCTTCGCGATGGAATGCAGGCCGAAGGCGTCAGTTTTTCGCTCGACGACAAGCTTGCGATAGCAAAACATCTCGACAAGCTGGGCTTCGACTACATCGAAGGCGGCTACGCGTCGAGCAATCAAAAGGAAATGCAGTTCTTTCTTGAGGCCGCCAAACTCGATTTAAAATCAGCGAAAATCGCCGGCTTCGGCAATACCCGCAGAGCCGACGCTACCTGTCAGACCGATGCATCGTTGAACGCTATTCTTGCCTGCAAAACTCCCGTTGCCACACTTGTCGGCAAATGCTGGGATTTGCACGTTACAGAAGTCCTTCGATGCAGTCTCGATGATAATATAAAAATCTGCGCCGAATCCGTACAATATATGAAGTCGAAAGGTCTGGAAGTAATTTTCGACGCCGAGCATTTCTTCGACGGGTTCAAAAAAAATTCTGATTACGCGATGAAGGTTCTCGCCGCTGTTGTCGACGCCGGCACCGATGTAATTGTGCTTTGCGAAACTAATGGCGGATGTCTGCCGAATGACGTTTATGACATGACAAAAGCTGTAAAGCAAAAATTCGGCAAAGTATCGCTCGGTATTCATTGTCATAACGATACCGATTGTGCGGTCGCGAATTCTCTTGCCGCGGTTCACGCAGGAGCGAGACACGTGCAAGGCACAATCAACGGCCTTGGCGAAAGAACCGGAAACGCGAACCTGTGCACGATTATTCCTAATCTCGCGATTAAGATGGGCTATGAGATACTCAGTCCCGATAAAATAAAAATGCTGTCCGAGACTTCGCGGTTCATTTCGGAAACAGCTAATCTATCACCTGCTTCGAATATGCCTTATGTCGGCGAAAGCGCGTTTGCGCACAAAGCAGGCCTGCACGTCGATGCGCTGCGTAAGAACAAAAAGACTTACGAGCATATCGACCCGGCTCTTGTCGGCAACGAACGGCGGTTTCTGATTTCCGAGCTTTCCGGAAAGGCCAACGTCCTTGCCAAACTTGAAAAAGCAAACATCGCTCAGGACAAAGACCTCGCAAAAAAAATTCTCGACAAGGTTCAGGACCTCGAAAACAAGGGCTATCAGTTCGAGGCCGCCGAGGCCAGTTTCGAGTTGCTCGTCAAAAAAATAATGAGAACTTATAAGCCTTTCTTTAAGCTCGAAAAATTCCACGTAACTGTCGAGAAGGATCTTTACGGCAAAATGGTCAGCCAGGCTACCGTCAAACTTATTGTCAACGGTTCTGTCGAACACGTCGTCAGTGAAAGCGACGGCCCCGTCGATGCGCTTTACAGTGCGCTGTGTAAATCTCTCGAGAGGTTATACCCGACTGTCCGTGAAATGCATCTTATCGATTATAAGGTTCGTATCGTTAATCCCGCCGCCGCCACCGCCGCCACGATAAGAGTTATCATTGAAACCCGCGACAAGGATGCGATTTGGGGAACTGTCGGCGTTTCGGAAAACATCATCGAGGCAAGCTGGCAGGCTCTCGTTGACAGTGTCGAATACAAACTCCTCAAAGACGGCAAGATTCCGCAAAACGACTGATAATTGTCATCTCGACAACTGAAAATTATTCGCACCGAGAAGCTGTTCCATCTGCCGGCAGAAATCCGTCGATGGATTGACATTCAGATTCCTGCCCGCCATGGTCTTGACCTTGAAACCCGTGTTTGTTTTTACGGTTATATAAACCGGACTTTTTCCGCGATGCGCCGAACAGATACTTTTTAATCGCGCGATTTTTTCCTTCGTTGCCTGCGCCTCGTCCAGCAGAATATTTACGCTCCTGTTGGCTGTTATCTTCGTCGCCGCGTGTTCGATATCGATTAACTCTTCGCATATAATCTGCGGCGTTTCCCTCGTCAGGTCAACTTTACCCCTGACGAACAGGATTTTATCGACCGCCAGCATTTGCCCGAACACCGCGAAACAATCCGACCACATCACGACTTCGCAGTTTCCCTGCAAATCCTGAAGTGTAAATACCGCCATCTTGGCACCGGCGTTTCTGCCGTTGCGGGTTACGATACTTCGGACTTTCTGAACCATCCCGCCGATAATCACCGGCCTGCCGGAAGTTTCATCCTTGAGCTGCGATGTATTCAGCGTACTGTAAACACTTATAGTATCGGCGTGTTCGCTTAGCGGATTTTTCGTAACATAAAGACCGAGCACTTCTTTTTCATAAGCGAGCATCTGCGTCTCCGGCCACGCGGGCACATCCGGAAGTTTCAAATGGTCAGTTTCATAATCCTGTTTTACCTCATCTGACTCGAACAGTCCCATCTGTCCGCTGGCCCGGTCGGTCTGCATATTCGCCCCGGCTTTCATCATTATCTCGAGTCCGGCCATCATTTGCGACCTGCTTCCGCCGAGATTATCGAATGCTCCTGCCTTTATTAATGATTCCATTACCTGTTTATTGACCAGCCGCAAATCGACGTTTTCGCAAAAGTGAAACAGGCTGTGGAATTGTCCGACTCTTTCTCTTGCCGCGATAATCTGCTCGACCGCCTTTTCGCCTACGCCTTTAACCGCGGCAAGTCCGAAACGTATCAGGCCCTTGCCTGCTTTTCGATGGCTTTCCTCTTCGTAGATGACCGTAAAATCGTTCGAGCTTTCGTTTATATCCGGCGGAGCAACCTCAATTCCCATCTGCCTGCACTCGCCGATATAATCGGCGACCTTGTCGGCATCGCCTTTTTCATAAGTCAAAAGCGAAGCCATGAATTCCACCGGCCAGTAAGCCTTCAGATATGCCGTCTGAAAAGCGATGAAAGAATATCTTGTCGCGTGGCTCTTGTTGAAACCGTAACCGGCGAACCGTTCGATAAGTTCGAAAATTTCATCGGCCTTGTGCTGATTCAGTCCCTTTTCCGCGCAGCCCTCGATAAATTTATGTCTCTGTTTGGAAATAACCGAGGCCTGTTTCTTGCTTATCGCCTTGATAAGCGTATAGGCCTGTCGCAGCGGTATATCGCCCAGCCTGTTGCAGATTCGCATCACCTGTTCCTGATATACCATAATCCCGAAAGTCTCTTCGAGTACTTCCTTCATTATCTGGTGCGGCACGTCCCATTTGGCCCCGTGTTTACGGTCGATGAAATCTCCGATAAGTGCCATCGGCCCCGGCCGGTACAGAGCGTTTGCCGCGATGAGGTCTTCGATTCGGTCGGGTTTGAGCCGCATAAGCAAATCCTGCATCCCCCCCGATTCGAACTGGAAAATGCCTTTCGTCTTGCCGGATGCGAATATCTCGAAAACCTTCGCATCGGCAATGTCAATCTTCTCGATATCGATTTTGACTCCGTGCGTCGCTTCCACAAGATTGATAGTCTGCTGAATAACGCTCAGTGTCCGCAAACCGAGAAAGTCCATCTTCAGCAGACCGATTTTGTCAATCAGCGGACCTTCGTATTGAGTAACGACATCTTCAGATTTCGAATCGCGGTACAGCGGCACAAAATTCGTCAAAGGTTCATCGGCAATCACAACACCGCAGGCGTGCACCGATGCGTGCCGGGCGAGACCTTCCAGTCTCTTTCCTATATCTATAACTTTTCTTGTCGTAGGATTATTTTCATAAGCGCTCTTTAAATCCGGCTCCTGCTTAAGCGCGTCTTCGAGCGTAATGCCCAAACTTGCCGGCACGAGTTTGGCAAGTTTGTCCGCCTCGGCCAAAGGAACGTCGAGAACTCTGCATACATCGCGTATGACCGCGCGGGCCTTCATCGTGCCGAAGGTAATAATCTGGGCGATATGACCATACTTGTTGCGGACATAATCCAGAAGTTTTGCCCTGCCGTCCTGGCAGATGTCGATATCGATATCAGGCATCTCGTTTCGTTCGGGGTCCATAAACCGCTCGAACAGCAAATCGTATTTAATCGGGTCGACATTGCACAGACCCAGGCAATACCCGACAACCGTTCCGACTCCGCTGCCCCTGGCCCCGGTCGGAATATTATTCTCCGTCGCATATCGGCAGAAATCCCACACAATCAGAAAATAACTCGAAAAACCTTTGCTCTCGATAACCGTCAATTCATGGTCGATCCGCTGTTTTATCTCGTCTGTGATTTTGCCGTAGCGTTTTTCCGCGCCTTCGTAACAGAGTTTCGTCAGAAACTTGTCAGGCGTCGAACCGTCCGCCGGCTTGAAACTCGGCGCGTGCCGATGCTTCGTGTCGATTTCCACATTGCATCTTTCGGCGACAAGCAGTGTATTATCGCACGCATCCGGTACATCCGCGAAAAGCTGACGCATCTCCGCCGGCGTTTTCACATATACATCGGCCGGATACTTCATCCTGTCGGTGTCCGTAACTTTTTTCCCCGTACTGATGCATGTAAGAGCGTCGTGCGCTTCGTAATCGTCCGCGTCGAGAAAATGACAGTCGTTCGTCGCCAGCAGCGGCAGCGACATCTTCCGCGCAAGGTCGATTATCGCGCCGCGAACGTGCGGCACATCGGTTGGCTCATGCTGCTGAACTTCAAGGAAGAACCTTTTATCGCCGAATATCTTCAGGTAATCTTCGACCGCTTTTTTTGCCGCTTCCATATCCTGCCTGGCGAGCATTACATTGACTTCGCCTTTAAGACAGGCCGTCGCGCAGATAAGACCTTCGTTCAGCTCGGCCAGAATTTCCTTATCGATTCGGGGCCGGTAATAAAAACCTTCCGTGTATCCGATACTCGCAAGTTTGAGCAGATTGTGATAGCCGGTATTGTTCTCCGCAAGCAGAATAAGATGATATGCCGCGTCTGAGATTGAGGCTTTCTGCTTATTAAATCGGCTGTCAGGCGCGATATACGCCTCGATTCCGATGATTGGTTTGATATTGGCGGCCTTTGCCGCAAGGTAGAAATCGACCGCCCCGAACATATTGCCGTGGTCGGTAATGGCGACAGAATTCATCCCGTCTGCGGCGCAGCGTGCGAAAAGTTTTTCAGGCGCTATCGCTCCGTCCAGCAGTGAATACTGCGTATGCAAATGAAGATGAGCGAAGCCCCGCCCCTTTGCCGATGTTGTATTATTTATTTCTTCTTGCTCTGCCATAATATTTGTTCATTCCCTGCAAACCTGCCATTTTTTAGCAAAGGTGCGGGGTAAATCCCTTCTCCGCCATTACTTAAGTCCATTCAACAAATAAGTCTATACGTTTAAAGTAAATTTTTAATCCGAATAAGTCAAGCCGCAAAAAAGTTATTATCACAGATGATTCAGAACTGTATTATTTTACAGCAATTACAGATATCTCAACACGTCCATCTTTCGGCAAAGATTTCACCGCCACCGTCCCACGAGCCGGATACGGCTCGGTAAAATAAGTCGCGTAAAGTTCATTCATTTTTGAAAACTCGCCCATATCCGCAAGATAAACGTTCACCATCACAACACTTGCAAGGTCGCTTCCTGCCGCAAGCAAAACAGCTTTAATGTTCTCAAGTGCCTGTTTTGTTTCAGCGGCGATTCCACCATCGGCGAGTTTGCCCGTCTTCGGGTCAAGTCCTAACTGGCCCGAGAGATATATTGTGTTCCCTGAAGTTATACCCTGTGAATAAGGCCCAATCGCCGCCGGTGCATTTACCGTACTTATTTTTTTAATCGTATTCATTTCTTAATTCCTTACTTTCAACTTAGCCACTAAGGCACAAAGACACAAAAAAATTATATAAATTAAAATTGCTTAGTGCCCTGGTGTCTTCGCGGCTATTATTTTTTCATGTTCGAGCATTTTCTTTTTTGTTTTGCTTCCGCCCGCTGCGCTGAAATTTCCGATTTTGCCGTCAGAGCGGATAACCCTGTGGCAGGGAATAATTAAGGGCAGCGGATTTTTCGCGAGAACACTACCTACGGCCCTTGCCGCTTTGGGAAAGCCCGCACGTTTGGCAAGCTCGGAATATGTGATTGTTTGACCGAGTGGAATCTTAATGCAGACATTAAGAACCTTTTTATAAAAATCTGTGAGATTTTCCCAGTTTAACGCCAATTTTAACTTATAAAAATTTACGTAACTGTCTTTATAATAAGCCGTTACGCTTTTTTGCAGTGCCGGACACAAATTCAGGTCTTGTTTCGTCTTTGAAAACGTACCGACCAGTAGGTATCTTTTGGCGGTCTTGAAATCGCTCATTGGTAGAGTTACTCGCAAAAGTCCTTTGCCATCGGCCAATAGTCCGAAAAAACCCCAGGCAGTTTGAAAAATAACGTATTTTAGCTCGGTTTTGCTCATCCCTGCAATTTGCCATAATTCCTGTAAATCTTCAAAGAAAAAACAAATTTGGTTGCCGATAGTCAGGAATTATTCGTAAAATACGCCAAAATGCTATGAAAGGGTTAATGGCAATGACACAGCAGGAGCAGATACAATATTTAGCCAATATTTATTATTTGGCCTGTGGGGATGGATGTTTTGAAGTGGAAGAAGATTATCTTCTGCAGGATATCGCCAAGGGAATCGGGGCAGGATATTTGGAGACAAGAAAAGCGCTGGACTCGGCGCAGCAGAAAGATTTTGAAATAAAACTGCCGCTGCGCTTCTCTGAAAAAATACGAAACCTTGAAGATATGATGTTTGTTGCGATGAGCGATAAAAAACTGCATCAGATGGAAAAGAAAATTATTGTAACCTTTGCGAAACAAATTGGCATAAGTCAGCAGGATTTGGACCTTATACGCGAGGAAGCAAAGGGAAGACTTAAGGCGATGGGAAAATAAAAAAACTCATCACTGGATTTCGAGCACAATCAGCGAAATGTCGTCAAGCTCGGCGAAAGTTTTGTGCTGCCGGGTAATCGATTCAAATTCCGATGTTATTGCCTGGGCCGGAAGTTTTACAACCTCAAGAAACCATTTGCTGAATTCGAGCGACACGTTATTTTCGGCTGAGCCGATAAACGGTTCTGCGCCATCGGAATATAAAAGCAATTTATCGCCGGGGACGAGCTGTATTGAATTTTGTTCAAAATTAGCGTTATCAAAGATACCAAGCAGCGAACCTCTCGTTTGAAGCTGCTGCGGCGGATTATTTCCCCTTATCAAAATCGGATACGGATGGCCTGCTCTGCAATAAGACAAGTTCATCGTTTGTGTGTTCAACAGGCAATAACAGCAGGTCGCAAACTGGCAGCCGCTTAAATGCTGAGCAAACATTTTCTCGTTGAGATTATCCACAACCTCGAGCGGCGAAAAGATTTTATATTTATTGCCGATAGTTTGCCGCATTTGAACCGCCTGTTTGAGAAACATAGTCAGCAGGGCGGCGGGCATTGAGTGCCCCACCGCGTCGGCAAGATAGAAACCTATATGCTTTTCATCGAGTCTTGTTATATCGTAAATATCGCCTGATACCCAGTCCGCAGGCATAAAAGCGACAGACCATTTGAATTTTTCGCTGTCTGGCAGGGTTTGCGGCAGAAAATCACGCTGAACGGCACCGGCCATTTTCAGCTGAGTCTCGAGCTGTTGTGCATGATGGTCTTTAGCTGAAATATCTGAGCTGTAATTTTTAGTTTCAATGGCACTTTTTCGATAAACATTACTTATTTTTATTACGGGGATAATCTGCCGGGCGGATTTTTTCTCGATTACATTGAGCATTTTGAATTTTTTTATGTTGATGTTGTCTGTATTTCCATAGAGCACTGTAGGGATATTCGCCCTGTCCAGCAGCGAAATAATTTCAAGCCATTTTTTCAAATTACGGCCTGTTACCGATTCGGCATCGATTATGGCAGTTCCTATATTTTCAAGGCTTAGTCTCATTTCAGGAAATTTGTCTAAATCCACGATTTGCCAGCAGAAGTTTTCGTAGTCAATGATTTTGCGGATTTCCGGGCAAATAATATCGCCGGCGAAAATAAACAGGGCATCGATAAAGCCTGTCGTGTTTTTGTTCGGTTTTATAAGGGTTTCGAGCATTTTTTAGACCATAGGCTATTAGTACAACCTTATTTCGGCTGTTTATATTCAGGACTTATGAAGGTTAGTTTTGATTGACCCCGTTAGAGAACTTTCACTACGAAGTAACTAAAATCGGCGACTATTCCACAGCTTTCTCTAACGGGGTTGATAATTTAAGAGTGATATTTTGGAATTTTATCGGTCTTTGACTGAAATTCCGCCTGAGTTTGCATTTTGGAATTCTCGAAATGGCCGGTGGTCAGAAAATCTGTGCAGGAAACATAAATATTACCCGGCGAATATCGCTGAGCCGATTCGCAAAATCGTAGCACCGTATTCGATGGCGATTTCGTAGTCCTGACTCATCCCCATACTGAGATGTCTAAAATCAGGCCCTGAGATTTTTTCTCCGCGGATTTCTTCGAACAGCTCCCGTGTGCGGGTAAAACTGGCTTTTACAAGGTCCTTGTTGAGTGTAAGAGGAGCCATGGCCATAAGGCCGATGAGTTTAATATTCGGCATCGTACCAACCTGTTCGGCAAGATGAATGGCGGCGCCGACCGGAACGCCGTATTTCTGCGGTTCTTCCGAGCAGTTCACCTGCATCATAATTTTGGGGCAGATATTAAGTCTTTCAGCGCTTTTGCTTATTTCCTCGGCGAGCCGGAGCGTATCGACCGATTGGATTGTTTCGGAATTTCTCAAAAGCTGACGAACCTTGTTCCTTTGAAGATGGCCTATCATGTGCCAGTTGATTTTCTTCGGTAAAGTCGAATCGGCTTGATTCTCACTCAGGAAAAGGTCAATGTCGTCGGCGGTAAGTTTTAAATGCTGCACTCTGTTTTCGCCGAGTTCGCTGCAGCCGAGGCGCACGACTTGTTTTATCATATCGAGATTGGCCGATTTAGTCACGACAACGAGCGTCACCTCGGAACTGCTGCGCTTGCAGCGGGCGCAGGCAGATTCTATATTTTCACGAACCTTTTGCAGATTATCGGCTATTTTACTCATCTGGTATTTCTTATCACGGCAGAAATTTTACCACATTTTTAAGTTTTCGCGGCAGATATTCGGCCACGACAAAATCCAGCCCGTGCTTTGCAAATGCCTGCTGCTCAACACGAACACCCATATTCAGCATTTGATTTATCGCAGCCTGCCAGGGTTTGTGGTGTTTTACGAACGGGTCGTTTTTCAGGGCGTCTTTTGCCCGTTTTATATCAACCTCCTTTAAAGGATGCGTAGGCAGCTTATAATCAACAATGTCCTGCGGAGTTACGCCGAGAAACTTTGCCTTTGGAACACAAAAGAACTGATTCAGATGGGCCGAATTGCCCGAGCCGACTTTTAGTGTTCTGTAAATATTGAAATAACCGTAAGGGTCGCCATCGACAAAAGCGTAAACAGGTATTTTCAGCTTGTCGGAAAGTCTGCGGATAAATCTTCTGCACGCACGTGTAGGAACGCCGCCCATACTGATAAGGATGCAGTTGTTTTTGTCCCAGTAGTCGTACTTGACAAGTCTCTGGAACGCACCGGCGGTTTCAATGGCGAGAATAAATTTCGCGTCGCTAGAAAACTCAAGCTCTTCGACATCAATCGGAATAGAATACGCACCGGAGCCGAAACGTGTGCAGTCTATTTTCAATCTGTTTCCCTTCGAGTCTTTGTCGATAACAACGAGTCTGCCTGCGACTTCGCCGCCTTTCTCTTCGGGAATGAATTTGAGCTGTTCGCGGTTGACGCCGAACATCGCTTCGATATCGTCCATTATTGTGTCCGATTCGGGCTGTTCGGTAAAGCCCGCCTTGCCCCAGTTCTTCGAGATGTAATAGGCCTCCCTCTTTGTTGCCATGTTGCTGGCCTCGATTAGCTCTTTTGAAAGCGACATCATCTTGAGAGTCTGGGCAAAGGTTTTTACGGTGCTTACCGTCAGAGTTCTTATCTTGTTTTTGCCGAGGATTTCAAAATGTCCCTCGTCGGAATGGTATTTAACATTGCCCAGCGAACGAACAGGAGTGGACATAGTCGGTTTTTGTCTCTTTAAAATCTTGTCCTGAATAGACTTGGCGGCATTTTTTATCTTTTCGGCAACGGCCGAATCGGTCTTCTTTGTCATGTGCTGTAACTCCCTGCCTAAAATATATAAGGGGAAATTCCCCATAAATTAACATGTATAATCTAAGGCCCAAAATTGCGTAATTCAAGTCTAAAGTTTTTGTATTTTTGCCCAAAAATGCCTTGACAGGCATTGTGGATTCTGATTTTATGGGATGTATGGGTACCGGGAATTCAATTGACTTTGCTCTTTAAAATTGCTATAATATCTTTGTTGTAAATAAGCTGCGTCAAGCAGTTTAAGAACCTCGGCGAGGCAGTGTCAAAACAGTGGTTTCCCCCCAGCCACTTTGGCCGTCTCGCCATTTTTGAGGCGGCGAGAATTTCCCCCAATGACGTAGCCGCCCCCCAGCTGCGTCACTATCTCGCTGAAAAATCCTCGGCGAGGCAGGTACAACATTGGTTTCCCCCCAAGCCACGTTGTCCTGCTCGCCATTTTTTATGCGCAGATTTTCCCCGGCGATATAATATGGGACTGTTTTCACGAGGTGTTTATTGTCCGGTTATCCGGACGATGACAGTTCTTCTTCTGGGTCCGTCGAATTCACAAAAATAAATTCCCTGCCATGTGCCGAGCTGCATTTTTCCGCCGCTTATTATCACTGTTTCGCTGCATCCTACCAGCGAGCTTTTGACGTGAGAATCCGAATTGCCTTCGGAGTGTAAATAGCCGGCTCTGTCCTGCGGCAAGAGGGCCGAAAGCGTCAGCAGAATATCATGCACGACATCGGGGTCGGCGTTTTCATTTATGGTTATCGCCGCGGTTGTGTGCGGACAGTAAATTATGACTGACCCGTCGGATACGCCCGCATCGGCAACGGCTTTTTCAACTTTGCCTGTGATATCAACCATCTCGTTGCGTTTGCCTGTGCTGACAGTAAATGAACTGTTTGCAGTCTTCATAATTTTTCCTCTTACATCCTGTCGATTGTTTTTATGCCGAGCAGGTTTTCAAGACCGTGCCGAATTATTTTAGCGGTTAAATCGCAGAGCAATAGTCTCGATGGTCGAATTTTCTTATCCGCATCGAGAACAGGGCAGGCATTATAAAACCCGCTGAATTTGCCCGCCAGTTCGTAAAGATAAGCCGTTAAAAAATTCGGCTTAAAATCGGAAATTGCAGTATTAAACGCCTCGCCGTAACGGATAAGCTGCTTTGCAAGCTCAAGTTCGGAGCTGTTCTCAAGATAAATTTCTTTTATGTCTTTTAGTTCCTTTGCGGTATCAATTCCTTTTTCCTGTCCTTTTCTGCCGATGGATTTAATCCTCGCGTAAGCGTACTGCATATAAGGTGCGGTGTTGCCGTCCATCGCAAGCATCTTATCGAAATTGAAAATGTAATCGCTTGTTCGATTATTAGAATAATCGGCGTATTTTACGGCGCCGATTCCAACTGCCTGGGCGATTGTTTCTTTTTCGCTCTCCGGCAGTTCGGGATTTTTTTGCTCGACGACAGACTTTGCACGTTTGACGGCTTCATCGAGAAGCTCTTTCAGTTTTACATTTTCGCCGGAGCGGGTTTTTAATGGTTTGCCGTCTTCGCCTAAGACACTTCCGAATGTAATATGAACAAGTTTTGTATCCTTTGCCCAGCAGGCCATTTCAGCGACTTTGAAGAGCATTTCAAAATGCTGTTTCTGCCGGGCATCGGTAACGTAAATAATTTCATCAGCCTTTAATTCGTTTACCCTGTATCTGATAGCCGCTAAATCTGTCGTTGCGTAAAGAAAAGCACCGTCAGTCTTTTGAATGATGAAAGGCATCGGATTGCCTTCTTTGGTTTTAAAACCTTCCGGGAAAACACAAATCGCTCCTTCAGATTCTTTTGCAATACCAAGTTTTTTTAATTCATTGACAACATCTGCCAATTTATCTTTATAAAAACTTTCACCGCATTCATCTTTAACAGTTAAATCAATACCTAATGTCTCATAAATTGGCTGATAATGTTTACGAGATTCGTCTACAATATTTTTCCATTGCTCCATTGTGATAGAGTCAGATTGATGCAATCTTCTTACTTGCTGATGTGCAACAGCAACAAAATTTTCATCATTATCAAATCGTTGTTTTGCATTTTTATAAAATTGCTCAAGATCATTAATTTCTACTTTTGAATAATCTTCATCAACATAAGGCCATTCTAATTTGAAATACGCAATTAGCATACCAAATTGCGTACCCCAGTCGCCGATGTGGTTTTGCGGGATTACATTGCAGCCTGCCTGTTTTAACATTCTACAGATACAGTCGCCGATGATTGTGCTGCGCAAATGTCCAACGTGCATTTGCTTTGCGATGTTCGGGCCGGAAAAATCAACAACAACCGTTTGAGGCTTGTTTGTTTTTTCTATGCCGAGCTCTTTTGTGTCTTTGGAAATTTCTCGCAGGGTTTCTTTGACGAATTCCGGTTTGAGCCTTAAGTTTATAAAACCTGCACCGGCTATTTCCGGCTTTTGGCATATATCGTCAATTTTCAGTTCTGCGATAATTTTTTCGGCAAGCTGTCTTGGATTTGCTTTTAACTGCTTTGCAAGCGCAAGGGCGTTGTTGCTCTGGTAATCGCCGAATTTAGAGTCAGTCGCGGCAGTTACGATTGCGGGAACATTTTGGCCGGTCGCCTTTTGAATGGCCTGACTGATTCGTTCAGAGATTATTTGAATTACAGGTTTCATTTTTTTGCCGCAGAGTTCTTTAGTTTTTTTATTTTAGCCACAGAGAACACAGAGAAATAATATTTGTTAATTCGTGTTCATTCGTGGTTATAAATTTTTCAATTTACATTTTAAATCTTCAATTTTTCAGCGTCGCCCCAGAGCAATTCCAAATCGTAGTATTGTCTGAATTCCTCGTTGAATAGATGAACTACCACATCGACGAAATCCAGCAGTACCCATTTGCCCTGTTCGTAACCTGCCCGGCCGAAGATTCTAAAATTGTGCTTTTTGCCCATTTCCATAATCTCATCGGCGACGGAACAGGTCTGGCGGTTGCTTGTTCCGGTGGCGATGAGGAAATAATCCGTTGCGGGGCTTTTGCCGGTAAGGTTGAGCACAACTACGTTAGTGCAGTGTCTTTCGAGAGCGATTTTAGCCGCCTCAAGGGCGAATTTTTTTGCGGTTAAAACAGCAGGTTTTTTTGCAATAGTCTTTTTCTTTGCGGTAGTTTTCTTTTTTGCCAATTTAATCCTTTTCAGATTCAGCCACAGAGTTTTATTTTTTTGCCACAGAGAACACAGAGGTCACAGAGATATTTACTTTTCATAAAAAAAACGGGGCCGAGAAGCATTCTCGACCCCGATAGGATACATTCAATTGCTGTATAAGTCAACTATTTGCCCAAATGCAGAAATTCAGCGATAGCAGGAGCAAATTTGACTATAACGCCTGCGAATACGACGCTGACCATACACATCAGTTTTATAAGGATGTTCATACTCGGCCCGGCTGTATCTTTGAACGGGTCGCCGACTGTATCGCCTACAACTGCGGCTTTATGAGCAGGTGAGCCCTTTCCGCCGAGAGCGCCTTTTTCGATATACTTCTTGGCGTTGTCCCATGCGCCTCCTGCGTTGTTCAGCGTGATTGCCAGAACGAATCCGCAGGTAAGTCCGCCTGTGAGCAGTCCCATTACGCCTGCCACTCCGAGAAACAGACCCGTGGCAACCGGTACGATAATCGCCAATAGCGACGGCAGAATCATTTCTCTCTGGGCACCGGCGGTAGATATAGATACGCATCTTGCGTAATCAGGTTTTCCCGTACCTTCCATAATGCCAACGATTTCCTTAAACTGTCTGCGAACTTCATTAACCATTGCACCTGCCGCTCTTCCGACAGCCTTAATGGTCATAGCACAAAATACGAACGACATCATAGCGCCGATGAACAGGCCGCAAAGAAGTTTCGGATTCATAATATTCAGTTCATAAGCCTGTACGAAATCTGCGATAGTAGCGGTCTTTGTTGAAATAGTGCCTTCGATTTGCCCGTTCGAGCTGAACAGGTATTTGCCGACGTAATAAATTTTATCAGGTGCGGCGTCAGCGAGTCTGCCTATCCATATTCTTATTTCCTCAATCAGCGATGCGAGAAGTGCCATAGCTGTCAAAGCGGCTGAACCGATTGCGAAACCTTTACCTGTTGCCGCGGTTGTATTTCCGAGAGAATCAAGAGCATCCGTTCTTTTTCTTACTTCTTTGCCGAGACCGCTCATTTCAGCGTTTCCGCCTGCGTTGTCAGCGATTGGGCCGTAAGCGTCTGTCGCCAGTGTAATGCCTAATGTTGAGAGCATACCGACTGCTGCGAAACCGATACCATACAATCCCATTGTTGGAGTTGTGAAGCCGCCTGCGAAAGCGAACGCACAAAGGATACCGATTACGATAGTTACCACAGGCAGGCCTGATGAGTACATTCCTGTTGCGAAACCATCGATGATGGTTGTGGCAGGACCCATTACCGCCTGGCTGGCAATGCCTTTCGTAGGTTTATATTCGTCTGAAGTATAATATTCAGTAAATTGACCGATTACAACGCCTGCTACGAGGCCAGATACGACTGAGCCGAAAATGCCCCAGCTTATCCACTCTAATTTTACAAGGAAAAGTAATGCCACTAAAATCAGTGCCGAACTTCCGAGCGTTCCGATGAGCAGCGAGCGAAGCAGATTTTTCTGAGTCGCCTCTTCTTTGCATCGAACCATAAAAATGCCGATTATCGAAAGGACAATACCCATTCCGGCGACAACCATTGGAGCGAGAACCGATTTGAGAACGTCGGCCTGAGTTTTCATTGCCATAGCAGCGCCAAGGGCCATCGTTGCGAGAATCGAGCCGCAATAACTTTCGTAAAGGTCGGCGCCCATACCTGCGACGTCGCCTACGTTATCGCCGACGTTGTCAGCGATTGTTGCCGGGTTTCTCGGGTCGTCTTCCGGAATACCGGCTTCGACTTTACCGACAAGGTCCGCTCCGACATCAGCGGCTTTTGTATAGATACCGCCGCCGACTCTTGCGAACAGAGCCTGGGTCGAAGCACCCATACCGAAAGTAATCATAGTCGTTGTTATTTCAACGAGTTTATGTTCCGGGTTCATTCCAACCGGCACAAGCTGAAGTCCGAGGAAACGCAGGCCTGCTGCCATATTACCTGCGGTATAAACAATTTTATCGAGGATAAGGAACCAAATCGAAATATCCAAAAGGCCGAATCCCACGACAATCAGGCCCATAACAGCGCCGCTTCTGAAGGCGACCTGCAGACCTTTGTTAAGGCTTTCACTTGCGCCCTGAGCAGTTCTATTGGAAGCGTTGGTCGCGGTTTTCATTCCCAAAAAGCCGCAGATACCACTGAACAAACCGCCGGTCAAAAACGCGACAGGCACAAACGGGTTTTGAACTCCCATCCTGGCAAGTATCGCAAAAATGATAAGCAAAACTACGAAGACCATCGCGACAACTCTGTATTGTCTGAAAAGATAAGCGTAAGCGCCTTCTTTTACATATTGTGCAATTTCAATCATTTTCGGAGTGCCTGGATTTGCGCTCATCATCATTTTGTAGAAAACAAATGCAAACACAAGTGCCAGCGCAGATGAAATCGGTGCGATCCACCATAAAGCCGGTATCGCATTTGCTGATGCTTCTGCAGCGCCTTCCTGTGCCAAAGCAGTTGCAGCGAAAATTAAAATTGTCGCCAAAAATCCTGTTTTTACGATAGTATTTTTCACCTTAAAAACTCCTTATAAAGAAAACCGTTGGTTTTTTACGCGCGAAATTAGCGACAGTGTATAGAACAGAGCTTTTTTTGCAAGTAAATTAGCGCTAAAAAACCTGAAAATTGGTCTAAATTTTAGACCAGAAGAAAAAAAGATTCCGGAAATATTTCTCGTTTTTTATTCCGAGACAAAATAAATAACATAACTATTGTAAAAGCAAGAAGTTATGCATTGGCCGTAGAAGGTGTTCCGATGTTTTCAGTTAAAGTAATATTATCTATGTGTAACAATTAAAACGATGGATTTATTTGTTTTTTCAATGGTCGCGGACCTGTCTTTTAGAGAGTCGTCGGTTGTGATTTTTATTTTTTGCGAAAGGTCCGGAACAGATTCGAAAAACGACAAAATAAATGAACTCTTCAGTGCGTAGTTGACATTCTGAGGCAGCGAACCTGTTTTCAGAAGAGAAGAGATATCGTTCAGCTTTGCGACAATCAAACCAATAACTTCTCCGTTTTTATTTACCAGCGGACCGCCGGAATTGCCCGGCTGG
Organism: Phycisphaerae bacterium; assembly: GCA_041652575.1. Classification (NCBI taxonomy): domain Bacteria; kingdom Pseudomonadati; phylum Planctomycetota; class Phycisphaerae; species Phycisphaerae bacterium. Next base: position 164,001 of record JBAZHC010000005.1, read on the forward strand.
ATAGGAACGCTGATTTGAAAATACTGAGGGTTGTCGGTAAGGCCGGAAAGAGAACTGATGGAGCCTTCGGTAAATTTCGGTTCTGTGCCCTGAAGCGTAATCTGAGGATAGCCCATAGTAAATACCGCATCGCCGGTTTTAACCGTATCGCTTGAAGCTATCGGCAGAAAAGAAAAATCGTTGCCGTCGATTTTCAGAACTGCCGCATCAATCGATTCGTCTTTGCCGATTACCTTCGCGGTATATTTTTTTTGATTATATGTAACTTCCACATTTGTAGCTTTCCCGACAGAATGACAGGCCGTAAGAATGAAGCCATCCGAAGTTATCAAAAAGCCGGTTGAAATACTTTCTACATTTTCTACAGTCTGGTTATTGTCCTTGTTGTTATTTTCTTTCTCGGCCAGGAATCCTTTTATTTTTTTTATCCTGTTTAATCTTTGCTGAGCTTCTTCTATCTGGCCGGGCGTCATTTTTTCATGAAGGTCTTTTTTCAGCCACTGGGCGTCTTTGTCTCCGTTCATTCCGGCCAGAAGCAGCCATTTATAAGCCTCAACATAATCTTCCGTAACGCCTCTGCCGTTCCAGTACATTACACCAAGAACAACCTGTGATTCCGCATTTCCCTGTGTGGCGGCTTTTGTGAACCATTTAGCCGCTATTGTGTAATTCTGCTCGACGCCTTCGCCGCTGCAGTACATCGTACCGAGAACATACTGGGCTTTGGCTTGTCCCTGCACGGCAGCTCTTGTAAACCATTTAGCTGCTTCCTTATAATCCTGCGGAATTTCTTCATTCTTGTCGTTGCAGTATATCATACCAAGAATATACTGGGCCTTTGCATTTCCCCGTGCCGCGGCCTTTGTGAATAATTTAACTGCCTCGCTGTAATCCTTCTCGACGCCCTGACCCCTGAAGTACATCAATCCAAGGTCGAACTGAGCATCTATCTGCCCCTGTGCGGCAGCTTTTTTAAACCATTCAACCGCCTTGTCGTAATCCCGCCTAACTCCCCGGCCCTTGCCGTACATTAAACCAAGACTGTGCTGAGCGTTTGCATTTCCCTGCTCGGCGGCTTTTGTGTACCATTGAATCGCCTGGGCGTAATCCTGCACAATATTCAGGCCGTCATCGTATATCGCACCAAGTTCGTATTGAGCCTTTGCGTTTCCCTGCTCGGCGGCCTTTGTGTACCATTTAAATGATTCGTTGTAATCCTGCTCAACGCTCTGACCTATGGAATACTTTTTGGCAAGGGTAAATTGACTGTTCGCATCGCCGCTTTCGGCTTTGGTAAGCAGTTTTTCGATTGATGACGGGGCGGATTGACATACTCCGCAGAATGAACTAACGGCAAAAACAGCAAACAATATGTATAATCTTCGCATATATAAAATCTGTAATCAGGACCTGGCAGGCATTATACAAAAATAGACTATCCAAAACAAGTTCTCAATTGATAAAACATAATTCGTGTGATATATTTTCTGTTTAGTATAAAAGGGCTTTATTGTGCCAAAATTTGAAGCAAAAAGGCCGATTTTATGAAAATTAAAATAAAAACGAAGCTTGAAAATATTATAAATTATTTTTTTGGAATGCATCCTGTTCGGCATGTTGTAATAGGATATCTCATATATATCCTGATCGGCTGGATATTGCTTTGTCTTCCTTTTTTGCATAAGGCTGGCGCTGTCGCCAGTATTCTCGACCATTTGTTTATTTCCACGTCAGCGGTTTCGACAACGGGATTAGTTACTGTAAGTGTGTCCGGAACATATAATATTGCCGGCCAGATAATAGTGTTGATTCTGATTCAGCTTGGCGGAATTGGTTATATGACTTTTGGGTCGTTTGTTTTCCTGGCTCAAAGGAAACCATTAAGCAAAGAGCGTATGAATATTGCTAATGTGGTTTTTGCTCTTCCGGAATCGTTTAAGGTTTATAAATTTATCAAAAGCGTGATTATTTTTACGGCTTCGATAGAAATCGTCGGGGCGATTATACTTTATGCTTTATTTCGAAAAGCAGGTGTTGAAGACGCATTCTGGTCGGCGATATTTCACAGCATATCTTCATTTTGTACGGCCGGTTTTGGTCTGTACGATAACAGCTTTGAGAATTATCCGTCTAATTTCGGTTTGAATATTGTAATTGCCGTTCTGAGTTATCTTGGAGCAGTCGGGTTTATCGTTTTTGTGGATGTGTGGCGAAAATTGCAGGGGAAAATTGAAAATGTAACGCTGACAACGAAAATCATTCTGTGGGCGACTTTTTACGTCAGTATCATCGGTACGTTTATCTTCTTCATAACAGAACCAACTATACAGAATCTGCCGGCTGGCAAACGACTGCTGGCGTCATTTTTTCAGGTGATGACTGCAATGACTACGGTTGGATTCAATACGATACCAATCGGTAGTCTTTCCCGCGCCTCTCTTTTATTGATTATAACATTGATGGTAATAGGAGCTTCACCTTCAGGCACAGGCGGAGGTTTGAAGTCAACTACTTTTTCGGCGTTATGGGGTCTTGTCAAAAGCACTCTTAAAGGAGAAAAAGAGGTGTCTTTCTGGGGAAGAATTGTGCCGGACTATCGGGTGAAGCTGGCCAGTGCGGTCTTCTGTTTTTATGTAACTTTCCTGCTCATAGGTACGTATTTATTGAGTCTAAGCGACGCATCTATAGGTTTCGAAAAAATACTTTTCGAAGCGGCCTCGGCTCTTGGCACTGTCGGGCTTAGTACGGGAATCACATCGTCGGTAACATCAATGTCAAAAATAATTCTCATCGGATTAATGTATATGGGACGATTAGGGCCGCTGACTTTCGGTCTGTCTTTGGTGGCCGGCCGTAACAAAAAGATTGAAACCAGCCGGAAAAAATCGGAAGACCTGGTGCTTTGATTTTGGCAGACAAATACGATTATGTGTGATAATCGGCGTTAATTGTTACATAATCTTTACTTAAGTCGCAGCCGTAGCAGAAATCGCTGAATTTTCCCGCCCCGAGATTTACCGTAATTGTATGCTCTTTTTGAGATATAATTTTGGAAACTTTCTTCGGGTCGAATTTTGCGGGTTGGCCGTTTTTGAAGACAGTTACGTTTCCAAGAATGCAGGTTAATTTGTTTGTATTTAATTTTACGCCGCAGGAACCGACTGCGCAGATAATTCTGCCCCAGTTCGGGTCGCCGCCGTGAATCGCACATTTGACAAGGTCGTAATCTGCGACAGCACGTGCGGCTTTTATCGCTTCATCTTTCGATGCAGCGCCGTTTACGGCAACTGTAAACATTCTTGTCGCGCCCTCGGCATCGAGTGCCATCTGTTTTGCCAAATCGGTGGCAAGCTCGGAAAGCGCCGAAGCGAACTTTTTATAATTTACATCCGATTTAGTTATAGCTTTATTTCCGGCAAGGCCTGAAGCGAGAATTATCGCAGTATCGTTTGTGCTTTGATGGCCGTCAACTGTAAGTTTGTTCAGCGAATTGCCGATAGCGTCTTTTAACGATTTTTGCAGAAGATTTTTCGATATTGCCGCGTCAGTCGTGATGAAGCAAAGAGTCGTCGCCATATTTGGGCCAATCATTCCTGCGCCTTTGGTTGTGCCTGCGATTGTGATATTTGCACCGCCGATTGCGATGGTTTTATACGCCTGTTTGCAGCGGGTATCAGTTGTCATTATCGCATGGGCAAAATCATCTCCGGCTTTCGGGCTGCTCGATAGTTTCGCCGCGGCGATAATAATTCCATCGTTAATTTTATCCATCGGCAGTTGATGGCCGATAATACCGGTCGAAGCGATGAGAACCTGATTCGCTTTTGCGTCGATAAGCCGGGCAGCGGTTTGACACATTATTTCCGCGTTTCGCAGACCCGCTTTGCCTGTGCAGGTATTGGCGTTTCCGGAATTGACTACAATCGTCTCGGCGTCGCCTGTTTTTATATGTTTTTTACAGACCGTTACCGCCGCTGATACGATTTTATTTGTCGTAAAGACGCCGGCGGCCTTTGCTCCGGTCGGACAACAGATAATTCCAATGTCTTTTTTGCCTGAAATTTTTATTCCGCAGCTTATTCCAGCCGCCAGAAATCCCTTTGGTGCTGTTAAAGTAGTATTTTTCATTTTTATCCCTATAGATTCTTTGTATCTTTGCTTCTCGGGTCGTCGAGACTTCCCGGCCTATTCGTCAAAATCCCTTTCATCGCAAGGTCTCTGAATTTTTCCGATGGGTCATAAAATGACCGTGTCGTATCGATGGTGTTGACCATTATGCCGGGCTTATTGAGTTTTAATTCATTTATAATTTCGCCGTCCGGCTGGATAAGACAGGATGGATATGGAGCGATTTGGCCAGACGAATTCGCAACGCTCGCCCAGAAATAATTCGATGCCGCGTTCGCCTGCATTGTCTGTCTTATTATATGTCTGTGGACGCTCTGTTCTTTTTGCCGGGCATTGTAAAACGACTGAAAAACACACTGAACGTTTAGTTTTCTAAGTTCTCTATACAACTCCGGAAATCTTACATCGAAACAAATAAGCAGTGCGCATTTAACGCTGTTAATTTCAAATGTTACGAATCTGTTTCCCGGCGTGTAATGATTCAAATCGCTTTCGGTGCAGAAGCGTTTATCGTATCTGTCAGTTATTTGGCCCTGTGGATTTATAAGATAAAGGCAATTGTGCGGCTTATTCGGCCCTGTAAGTTTGTGTGAGCTGCCGAGAACTACCCATAAATTAAGTTCAGCGGCAAGCTGCATAATTTTTTGAGTTTCTTTAATCAGCACCGGCCAGTCATAATCTTCGAGATTTTCAAAATCCACGCCTGCGTAACCGCTTAACGCGCATTCGGAGAAGTGAACTATATCGGCATCGAGCGATTTCGCTTTTTTGAGGAATTTTTGAATATACTTCGAGTTCTGCTCGACAATCTCGCTCACAGAAAACTGGCACGTCGCAATTTTTAAAATTCCATTAGCCACAGAGTTTTCCTTTTTATTTAGCCCGCCGTTTCACGGCGGGTTTGTCATTTATTAGCCACAGAGCTCACAGAGAACACAGAGAATTACATTATATATTCAATTTTTTAGGCAAACCATAAATATTACTCTGACATTCCAAGATTACGGTTAGTGATTCCTTTATATCTTTTGGCATATAATATCTGACATCTCTTGGAAAAAGAGAAGATGCGGGCAACGGTTGATTTTTAATATGTTCAGCAATTGCCCATTCTATTTTTCGTCGTATATTTCTTTCAGCCTCAAATGAGGCTAAGAAAATTTGTTGTGTTTTCAATAATCGAACTATTTTAGGGGCAAACTCTATAAGCTTTTCAAAATATTCTGGCATTTTATCCCGGGTTCCCTTACGCCACATACCTCTCCATAATTCTTTCAATTCACCTTTTAATGCTGAATCAGAGTCAAGGATTCGGTAATTACCACCTATTAATTGAATAAAACGCTCTTTAGTTCTTTTATAGAACGAAACACCGGTTTCTCCAATATATGTGATAATATAACCACCTTGACAATACGGGATTGTCCAAATATATATTCCAGAGTCTTGCGCGATATCTTGTTCGAAAATACACGGATGCGTATGTCGAATAAAGCTGAAAGGGCCTTTAAATTTTAAAATGTATTTTTTCACAATTATCTTATATCTCTGTGTTCTCTGTGGCTAAAAAAACAAGTCCTTTCTCTGTGGCTATAAAAGTCCGGCGGTTTCATCGAAACCATACATTATATTCATATTCTGAATCGCCTGCCCCGATGCGCCTTTTATCAGGTTGTCAATTGCGCTGAAAACAACTATTTTATCTTTGCAGACGGCAGGATATATCTGGCAGTAATTTGTTTTCGCAATATCTTTCAGCATCGGAGCAGCATCAAGCACCCGAACGAAATGTTCATTTGCGTAGAAAGATTTATACAACTCGGTAAGTTTTTCAGCAGTTATTTTCTCTTTCGGCTGGCAATAAATCGTTGACATTATTCCGACATCGAACGGCCCGACGTGCGGCTGAAACAGTACCTCGATATTTTTACCCGAGATTTCGCCTGCAATTTGTTCCATCTCCGGCTGATGACGATGTTTGCCGATGCCGTAAGCGAAAAAGTTTTCGTTCATATTCGGAAAATGAAAATTCTTAGATGGGTTTTTCCCTGCGCCGCTTGCTCCGGTAACCGCGTTAACGATAACCGATTTTTCGATTAAGTTATTCTTAAAAAGCGGAGCGGTGCCGAGCATAAATCCTGTCGGGAAACAGCCCGGATTTGCGATAAGTTTGGCGTCCTTGATTTTATCGCGATACAGTTCGCACAATCCGTAAACAGCGTGTTTCAGATTTTCTTTATCGCTGTGCGGCTGATAGTATTTTTCATATACCTTAACATCTTTGATTCGGTAATCCGCGCTGAAGTCGATAACTTTCAGGCCCGCTTTGAGAAGTTGCGGTACAAACCCCATCGAGACTTTATGCGGCAGGCAGCAAAGTGCGATTTGAGCTTTTTCTACGAGCTTATTCATATTGAGCGGTTCGATATCGAGCGGACACCGTCCCTTGAACCGCGGAAAGACTTCAGCGACACTGCCGCATTCTTCCGGCAGGGCAGTAAGATAGGTAAGCTTAGCCTGTGGATGGTGCAGAAGGATTTCGATAACCTCAGCGCCTGTATATCCGCTTGCGCCTATAATAGCAACAGTAAGCATTTTAAAACTCCTGAAATAAAAAAGGCCGCGTTTTCGTATCGCGGCCATTGTAATAATCCTGAAGGTATTTTGCAATTAACGTTTTGAGAACTGGAATCTCCTTCGGGCGCCGCTTTGTCCCGGTTTCTTCCTTTCAACCATTCTGCCGTCACGAGTCAGCAGGCCTGCGTCTCTCAGGGCCTGTGTCAGCGAAGGGTCGTAATTCTTCAATGCCCTTGCCAGACCGAGCATTACAGCGCCGCTTTGGCCTGTGATGCCGCCGCCTTTAACATTGACAAAAACATCGAGACTTTTCTCGGTTTTCGTCGTCTTCAGCGGAGCCAGAACATTACTGATGTCCTGAGGTCTCGTGAAGTATTTGCCAACTTCTTTTTTATTTATCTTAAGGTCTCCCTTGCCCGGCTTGATTCTTACCCGTGCGACGGAGGTTTTTCTTCTTCCGGTGCCCCAGGTGAAGCTGCTTTTGTGTTCAGCCTTTTGTGCAGGTTGTCCCGCAGGCGAAGGCAGCTTTATTCCCCCTAAAGGGCTATTTGCTGGATTTTCTGTCATACTTTAAGTTTCCGTAAAATTTAATTTTTTATAGTTCGATTTTTTCAGGCTGTTGCGCGGTGTGTTTATGATTCGGACCGCGATAAACCTTTAATTTCTTAAACATATCCTCGCCAAGACTGCTCTTGGGAAGCATTCTTTTCACGGCAAGTTCGATAACTCTTTCAGGCTTTCTTGTCATTAAATCCTTAAAGGTTATATATTTGTGCCCGCCGGGGTATTCGGTGTAGTAGTCGTATTCCTTCGCCTCGGCTTTTTTGCCGGTAACTCTTATCTTGTCAGCATTTACGACAATAACAAAATCTCCGGTATCGACACTCGGCGTATAAGTCGGCTTTGTCTTGCCCATCAGAATAGGAGCAATCTTCGCGGCCAATCTGCCCAGAATAGCCCCATCGGCGTCAACTATAAGCCATTTTCGCTGAACTTCTTCTTTTTTAGCCAAAAAACTCTTCATAGACTCTTTCTCTAATTTATTGAAAACGGTGGATTATAACCGCCAAAAAAGGGGTGTCAACGTTTTTTTGGCCGGATAACACAATTTTTATGCCGGTAAGCTATTTTAATAACGGCAGTTATATAAATTTTAAGGAAAGGCTTGTTTGTTTCAAAAGGCATCGCTATACTAAATACACAACCCGTGTCGGCTTAATAGGGAGAGAAATTATGTCAAAAGCTACAACGAACGGGACAAAAATATTCTCAGAGCAGGAGTGGGCTGAGATTATAGAGGGGCTTTCTTTGTCTCCGCGCGAAAGCCAAATCATCAAATGTCTTTTTGCCGATGAATCGGACAAGAGAATCGCTATGGACCTGAAAATAACCATCCCGACAGTAAGAACCCATATGGCCCGTCTGTTTAGAAAACTTGAGGCTAATGACAGGGCAGATGTCATATTGCACGTCATTGGGCTGTTCCGTCAGAATTGCCGCAAGCTTGACTGTCCTCGTATTCGATGATACCAGAAATGACGAATTGATGATTAACTGAGGTTTACTATAATCCTCTTTCTGGGGTTACGTTATAAACGGTGCGAGAAAGAAGTGAAATTGGGAGGAATGAGGCGAAATTAAGGAGACCAAGTTATGAAGATCAAGTCTATGGTGTTAATTTGTGTTATTGTTTTTTTAGCAGGACTGTTGTCGAGCAACGCTGATGGTGGAATTTATTATGGCAGATACTGGGGTGTAGATGCTTATACAACATGGAACTATTATACAACTTGGACCACCGTACCTACTGGTTATTGGGGCGGCTGGTATAACTATAACTATGGAGGATATTCATGGGGAGCATATTCTGGTTGGTATCACCCGTATAATGGCTACTATGCCGGCTATTATGGCAGTTACTGGGGATGGGGATCGCCATCGTGGTATTACGGATTTACCGATTACTATTCATATCGAACGACATTTGCATGGCCTCGAACAATTTATACGTGGTCACGATATTGGGATCCGGAAGATACAGGCTACACGATGGATTTTTATACTGAAATCGACGGCGATGACAAGGCTTTAGCTATAGATAGCGCTATAGGTGAAGCCGTAGAAGTTGGAGACCATTATTGGTCATATAACGGCGGAGAACAGGAAGGAACATTTACTAATTTGGAATGGGTCACTGCCAGTCCTTCTGCTTTACAAGTATATTTGCTGACAGAAGGTTTTGACGCAGATACTATAAACGACATCCTTGGTGAACAAATTTTGCTTGATGCTTTCGCGAGTAATTACGACTCGGAATCAGGTCTTTACGGCGATATGGTTATCGGCGTGCAATGGACATCTTATGATATTCCTGAACCAACAACGATTATTCTGCTGGCGGCTGGTCTGCTTGCCATCAAAAGAAAAAAATAGAAAATTATTAATCAACGGTTGAAATAAAAACAGGCTGTCAATTACTCGACAGCCTGTTTTGTTTTATACGTAATTAATATTCTCTCAGCTGCAGCCCATCGAGTTGCCGCAGTTGAAACATTTATAGCAGGAGCCGTTGCGAACTGTAATCGAACCGCATACATCGCAGACCGGAGCGTCGTCCTGAAAATGCTCAAACTGAGCGTTAAACTGCTGTATGGCGGCCGCATCGGCCTGGAGTTCGCTGTCGCCTTTTACAACGGAACTTACCATGGCAATGGCCCTGTCGGCTATATCGGCTAATCTGCCTTTTTCGTGTCGATACAGTGAAACATCTTCGCTGCCAATCTGCTTTATCTGAGACTTCGGCTGGGTCGCCTTGGCCTCGGCTATTTTCTTGGCAAGGTCTTTTGTCTTTTCGACAAGAGTTTTTGCGGTGGTATTAGTTTTATTCTCCGGCGGATTGCTTCCCGAACGGTTCGGCGTATTCTTCTCGGCATAGCCCGGAATAAATTCGCAACCCATCCAGCAGAAGATATAGTCGATAAGACTCTTCGCGAATGGAATGTTTTTATTCGATGTCATACCTGCCGGCTCAAATCTTGCGTGTCTGAATTTATCGACAAGTGTAACAAGCGGCACACCATATTGCAGCGACATCGAAACGCATGTTCCGACGACATCCATCAAACCGCCGACTGTGCTGCCTTCCTTGGCCATTGTAATAAACAGCTCTCCCGGCTGGCCGTCATCATACAGTCCTACAGTTAAATATCCTTCGTGACCGGCGACGGAGAATTTATGTGTAATGCTCTTTCTTGTCTCCGGCAGTCTTCGCCTGTAAGGTTTCGCCGCTACCGGTTTTTGGACAACTTCTATCTTCGAGTCGTCTTTATGCTCATCTGTTTGAACAGGCTGCAAAAGTTTCGAGCCGTCTCTGTAAATAGCGACCGCTTTTAAACCTATCTTCCAGCCTTCGATGTATGCGGTTCTTATTTCATCAGCAGTTGATTCTTTGGACATGTTAATTGTCTTGCTGATTGCGCCGCTGATATACGGCTGAACCGCGGCCATCATTTTCAGATGTGCCATATAATGTATGCTGCGGGAACCCTTCTGCGGCTTGAACGCACAATCGAATATCGGCAGATGTTCATTGTTGAGCTTTTTGCTCGTTTCGATTGTATCGTCTTTGTCGATATCGTCGCAGATATGTTTTATATCTTCGGCGCTGTATCCTATTCTCTCCAAAGCCATCGGAACAGTTCTATTGACAATCTTCAGGATTCCGCCGCCTGCGAGAAGTTTATATTTTACAAGTGCGATATCGGGTTCGACTCCTGTTGTATCGCAGTCCATCATAAAGCCGATAGTGCCTGTCGGCGCAAGAACGGTAACCTGAGCGTTTCTGAAACCGAACTTCGTACCGGAATCCAGCGCCTGGTCCCACGCATCCTTTGCGGCGCTGAGCAGATAATCGGGGCAATATACTTCCGAAATATTCCGGCAGTGCTCGCGGTGCATATTAATCACATTCAGCATAGGCTGAGCATTATCATGATATCTTTCAAACGGAGCCTTGATGGCCGCAAGTTCTGCACTTGCGATATATGCCGTTCCCGTGAGGATGGCACTTATAGCCGATGCCCACGTCCTTGCCTCGTCGCTGTCATAAGGCAGGGCCAGACTCATAATAAGGCTGCCGAGATTTGCATAACCTAATCCCAGTGCCCGGAAATTATGGCTGTTTTCCGTGATAAGGGAGTTTGGATAGCTGCCGTTATCGACGAGAATTTCCTGAGCGATAATGTATATTCGTATCGCCGCCTTGAATCTTTCCACGTCGAAAGTGCCGTCTTCCTTTCTGAACTTCATCAGGTTAAGCGAAGCAAGATTGCAGGCCGAATCGTCGATAAACATATATTCGCTGCATGGATTCGAAGCATGAATTTCGCCGGAGTTCGGGCAGGTATGCCATCTGTTGATAGTCGAATGATACTGAAGCCCCGGATCGCCGCAAAGTCTCGTCCCTTCAGCGATTAAGTCCATAAGCTCGTTTGCCTTGTACTTTACCGAAGGCTTGCCTGTGGTAACTTCGTATGTCGTCCAGGTTTCGTCTTTTTCAACAGCTTCCATAAACTGGTCGGTAACTCTTACCGACAGATTTGAATTCTGGAACATAACGCTGTTATAAGCGTCGTTATTGAATGGTCCGCCGTAACCGGCTTTTATAAGTGCGCGGGCCTTTTTCTCTTCTTCCATTTTACAGGCGACAAAATCTCTGACATCCGGATGAGTAATCATCAGCGACTGCATCTTTGCTGCGCGTCTGGTTTTCCCGCCTGATTTTACTACCGCTGCGATCTGGTCGTAAACCCGCATAAAGCTTAACGGCCCCGACGGTCTTCCGCCGCCGGCGAGTTTCTCTTTACTGCTGCGAAGAGTTGAAAGGTCTGTGCCTGTACCTGAACCGTGCTTAAAAAGCATCGCTTCACTTGCGGCGAGATTCATTATGTCTTCCATCGTGTCCTTTACGGACTGGATGAAACAAGCCGACGCCTGCGGATATTCGTAACTGCTTTTGCACGGTACGGCTTTATTCTGTTTATGGTCCCAGTGCCAGTTATGTTCGCTGCCTTCTATGCCGTAAACATCTTTGAGGCCGACGTTGAACCAGACCGGAGAATTAAATGAGCCGTACTGATTGACGCACAGCCAGGTTAGTTCGTTATAAAAGTTTTCCGTATCTGTCTGGGTCGCGAAGTATCCGTCTTTGTGTCCCCGGTCTGCGATGGTTCTGCATACGCGATGAACAAGCTGCTTGACGGAATTTTCACGATGACCAGATTCGACATCGCCGTAGAAATATTTGCTGACGACAACTTTCGTCGCAAGCTGACTCCACGAAGCGGGAACTTCGACATCGTTTTGTTCGAAGATTACTTCGCCGCCGTCGCCGGTGATTTTTGCCTGTCTGTTTTCCCATTCAATCTGGTCGAACGGATGAACCGCGGGCGTAGAGAAAAATTGGGGCACCTTGAGACCCTTTGGCCTTGAATTAGCCGGGCTTTGCCAATTTTTGAGACTATTGTTGTCGTTTCTTTCCATAAATCCATTCGAATTGCTGCTCGTGGCCATTGTGCCTCCATACAAATTAAGCGCTTCCTTGCGGCTAAAACACAATATATTGTAAATATTGGGTACAAACCACAATATATAGGTGGTTGCCTCTCTAAATTATACTACGAATAGAGAGCCGCTTTATCAACCGAAAAACGGAAAAAATTATTAAAATTTTGTTAGTCCTTGTAGATTATGAACCTGTGGGAAAAAAAATTTTTGATTGTATGTTTTTTTTGACTCATATCAATTGTTGGCAGAGTATTCAGGGCAAAAAAAATTCTTTCTGCAGGTTTTGTGAGACCTCAAACAAAAAAACATTATAGGACGTTGTCAATAAACGATGATGTTATGCAAATTCATACCGTTCGGTATCTTTGCAAATCATTAATTAGATATGTTACGGCATTTTTTCCAGATTTTCCCATTGCACAACCCATTTTCCGCCTGCCCTGAGCGAAGTCGAAGGGTCAGGAAAGCCGGGGGCGTTTTTATCAGGGCAATTATCCCATCCCGCAGCCATCATCGCTACTGCTGTCAGCAATCCTCCATTGCCCGGCAGATAGCAGGGCAAACCTTCTCTTTGATAGTTATGGCCGTTGGGCAGATAGATATTTTTTCCGACATCCAGCAAAAGCGACTTAACCGCAAGGTCGCCTCGTCCCAGTCTCGCCGCTGTCATTGCCATCATCGGGTAATCCCACCCCCATGTATCATCCCATTGCCAGTTGGCCAAAACATATTCCAGTGTTTTTTCCATTATCTTTTTGTCAAGCTGGGGACTTTTAGGCAAAATCCCGAACGCTCCGAGCATACAGGGATGCTCGCCGTCATCAACTAATGTCGTTTCCTGTTCGATGTATACACCATTTCGAATCGGCCATGGTGCAAGCTGATTGGCGACCTGTTCCCATTTCGGCTCAGGCTGCATTCCGAGCTTTTTTCGCCATTCATTTGCCGTCAGCAGTCCCCATCGCCAATATGCCAGCTCGAACGTGGGATTTTTATTTTGTTCGTAAGTACTTGTGCCGTATTCACGTGCCGAAATCAATGGCGGCCCAAGCTCAAAGCATTTTCGGCCTTCGTTCCAGACCGCATACGACGCCATAAATTTTGCGGTCTCAAAGACTATATCCTTATATTTATCAAGGACTTGCGGCGATGGATTATCCCTGTAACACAATTGGGCGTAATAAATAGGATGCGGCTCTTGCCAGATTAGTAACGGCCCGATACCGGAAGGTGAATCCAGACCCGCAGGATCGACCATTTTCGGCCAGCGGGCGCCTTCATAGCCCTGTCTTTTAGCGATTTTTTTGGCCTGAGGTAAAATTTTCTCATACCATTCAAGACTTGGCGCCAACAGTTCCATCCGGTTCCATAACGCAAAATTAACTTCGTGCCACCAGTGCATCTCAAGATGAAACTTGCCGAACCAGCTCGTGCAGGTAAGTCCCGTCTCCGCAGGCGGATATTTTTGAGCGGACTGAATTGCCGTCAGGTATTGCGAAAGCACAATCCGCCTCTCCAATTCTTTCCATCGCGCATCGGTACTTGCCGAAAGGTCAATAGCACCGCCGGTTGTCCAGAATTTCTCCCAGTGTTTAATACTCTTTTGAATAAGTGTATTAAAATCCTGGACGCCTTTTCCCTTCTCACCAAAAACAGCACTGAATTGGCATTTGTTTTTTGATGGTTTAAAGACGTAATGATGTTTCTGTTTTTCTTCTGCCCGTGTTCCATCGGTAAATTGAATTTTACAGTTATAGACCAGCGAATCCATATCATGCAGAATCTGAATCTGTGTGTCGGAGATTTTTTTCAGTTTTGTAGTGTGTTTATCCGGCTCGTTCCAATCTGCCGGGTCATTGCCCCATTTACCGTTTGCGTACGGAAACGCGATTTCAATCGCCAGCCTGTTTTCCGATATTAAATCCGATTGCACTTCAAAAGCAATATTATCAAGCTCCGGGTCGCAGGCTGTTTTAACCAGTACCTTCTTTCCTTCAAGCTCAAACGAGCTTGTCAAAATTCCCGTCCACAAATCCAGTTCCTGATGAATGTTTTTTATATCATCGGCGCAGGCATGGGAGCCGTCGGTTTTTTTAAGAACAAACCCGATGCGTGCAAGACTTATCTGATGAGGATTTGAACGAAGCCAGTCGGCGGACTCTGATTTTTGAATAATATTATATGGGACCAGGTGGCCGGCGGTGCCGACGTCGACAAAAGTATCTTCCTGTTTGTATCCTTTTGCGTTTTTGAAGCTGTGCCAGCCCCACTCGGCCATCGTTGTCAGCGGTATTCCTTTTTCGTATGCGTCTGGAAAGGTTTGAAGCCCTGTGATATCGGCTGTGAAAGCAAATCTGCCGTTGCCGATAGACAGCGGTGAAAGAGCGTCAATTTTTGTCATAACGATTTTGTGCCGGCCAACCAAAGCCTCCCTGTCGATAACCGCTGCGGATTGGGCTGTCATAATGAGCACCGTAAGCAGAAGGATTATTTTGATATTCTTCATATTCTATCTAATTATAAAGGAAATTCTTTGTTTAACAAGCATCTGAACAAATTGATATTAACCCGATTATCAGGTACAATAAAATGGATGGCAGATAAGTTCGAGACAATACGCAAAGAGATTCGCACGTTTCCTACCGGCCCCGGCCTGTATTTTATGAAGGACTCAAAAGGAACGGTTCTTTACATCGGCAAGGCCGGGAATTTACGGTCGCGGGTCGCCAGTTACTTTCAGCCGTCGGCTGACATCGAATCCAGCCGCGGACCGAGAATCGTCGAGATGGTCGCCAAAGTCGAAACTGTAGATTTTCTCGAAACTAAAAACGAAGTTGACGCCCTGCTGCAGGAAGCAAGATTGATAAAGGACATCCGTCCGCCGTATAATTCAGATTTAACGGACGACAAAACTTTCCCGTATCTCGAAATAATGATGCGTGACGAATTTCCAGGCGTTTATATAACCCGCAAGCCGCAGACCGGCAGCAAGCTCTTCGGCCCTTTTGCAAACGTCGGCGATTTGAGACAGGCCGCGGTTGTCCTTCAAAAAATATTCAAGTTTCGCACCTGCAAGCTCGAAATTTCATCCTCTGACGAAAAACGGCATTTTTTCAGACCGTGTATTTTATACAGTATAAAACAATGTACCGCTCCGTGCGCCGACTACATAAGCAAAGGCGATTACAAAAAAGTAATAAATGATTTAATTAAATTTCTCAATTCCAAAAGAACTGCGATCTTAAAACAGCTTCAAAAGCAGATGGCAGATGCCTCCGAGTCGAAGGATTATGAAAAGGCTGCCATGTATCGCGACAGAATCCGCCTGATTGAAAATCTCGATAAACGCGGCTCTGTTACCGAAGACGTCCAGCCGGAAGTTTTCGCGGTCGAGCCGAGCCAGGCTCTCGAAAAATTACAGCAGCTCCTGCAAAGCACAAATCCTGTTCGTGTAATTGAAGGTTTTGATATAGCTCATATCGCAGGTTCGGAAACGGTCGGTTCTCTTGTTCGCTTTATTGACGGCAGGCCGTTCAAAGCAGGCTATCGCAGGTATAAAATAAAAACGGTTAAGGGAATTGACGATTATGCTTGTTTGAAGGAGGTTTTGCTTCGCCGGTACAGTCACGCCGCGACAGGGCAGGAGCTTTGGCCTGATTTGGTTTTAATCGACGGCGGAATCGGCCAGCTTCACGCAGCCGAGGACGCCTTTAAGGAATTAAATGTCAAACCGCCGCTTCTTGTTTCAATTGCAAAGAGGGAGGAAATTATTTACATCGCAGGCAAAGACGAGCCTTTGAAATTATCCGCGACAAACCCTGCAAAAAAACTGCTGCAGTATGTTCGTGACGAGGCGCACCGTTTCGCTCAGCATTATCATCACATTCTCAGAAGAAAAAAAGTTATCAATGAGTCGTAATCCGGTTTAATGTAAATAGAAAATTATATCTATTACTCATCAGTTCTGAAAGACGATGCCGGCAGAGATTCCTTATTGTATAAATTTGCGCCCTCAGGATTATCTGCCCATGCGTATCTAACGGCGACGGGATTTTCGATATTTTCGTTCCATACCATAACCTTGTCGCCGGAGATTTCCGCCTTCGCCCATACAAATTTTTTATCAGCGCCTGCGATTGCGAAATATTTCAATTCGCCGCCTTTGGCGACTAATCCGCCGCCGATATTTGTAAATATAAGAATGATTTTATTTCCTTCTATTTTCATCGATTTATATATCGGGCCTGAATATACAACTTCTTTTTCGCCATAAGCGATTTTTTCGGCCGCAAGTGCGAGCCGTTTACCTACATCTTCTTTATTCAGCGGATGAATATCGTTCCATTCGCCGATATCGCTAATCACCGCCATACCTGTATTGGGAACGGCAAGTGTTTTAAGCTGCTGCTGTCTCAATTCTGCCCAGCCGCTTTCAGATGGCTCATTTTTTGCTTCCATAAAATTAGCCAATTGAACATATAGAAATGGGAAATCGCCTTGGCTCCATTTTTCTCGCCAGTCAGTTATCAAGGCCGTAAACAGCTTCTGATATTCCTGCGGTTTCCCTGCATTTGATTCGCCCTGGTACCATATTACGCCTTTTATTTTATAATTTAAGAGCGGCGCAATCATTCCATTATATAAACCAAGCGGCTGCCATTGAACAAAGGTCGGCCCCGGCAGCGGGTCCATTGTGGCGCCTAATTTATATTGCCACTGACCTTTTAAGTCGATTGTCTGTCCCGCAACTGTAAGTTCATAAGGCTTGTCCGTAACGAAACCGCCTCGACCGGAATTATTAATAACTCTAACGACAATAATATTCTTTCCTGTCTTGAGCCTATCTGCGGGAATATCGTATTTTCTCGGCGGATACTGATACGATGTCGTTCCGGCAAATTTGCCGTTAACATAAACCGTATCGGCGTCAACAATTCTGCCAAGTTCAAGCCTGGCCGGTTTGCCGACCATAGAAGCGGGCACATCGATTTCTTTTCTGAACCAGACAGCGCCGTTTACTTTTCCTAATTCATAATCTGCCCAGTAACCGGGCACATTCATTGTCGCCCATCCTGATGAATCAAAATCCGGGTCGAACCATTTTGCCATGCCTTTATCGATTTTGTTAAGCTCGCCATACCACGCATCGCTGACGGCCTTATCCTTTTCTTTGATTTGATTGATGTAATTGCTGTCTTTATATTTATCCGCCGTTTGCAGATATTCGGGAAATGCCTTTAAAGCGCCTTCGCTCATCCACGCCTGCGCAGGCGAGCCGCCCAAACTTGCGTTAATTAAACCTATGGGAATATGATATTTTTCATATAATTCTTTGGCGAAGAAATATCCTACAGCCGTAAATTGCAAAACGCTCTCAGGATTTGCCGATTCCCATTTCCCGGATTCCAGGTCTTCATGTGGTATCTTAAAATCATATATTTTAGGAACAATGAATTGTCTGATATTACTGTTATCTGAATTTGCGATTACGTCAGGGTATTTATCTTTCACCCTGGCCATCGGCAGTTCCATATTCGATTGACCTGAACATACCCATACATCGCCTATTAGTATATTTTTTAAAGTTATATGGTTGGTTCCGTCAATTTCCATATTATATGGGCCGCCCGCTTTTAATTTGGATAATGTTACCGCCCACTTACCATCCGCACCGGCCGCGGTATTATATGTTTTGCCGTTAAAGTTTACCGTAACTTTTTCATTCGCCTCGGCCCATCCCCAAACCTTTATATTGGTGTCTCTTTGAAGCACCATTCCATCGCTCACAAGAACAGGAAGCCTGACATTGCAAAAGGCTGTCTGAAAAATTATCAATGCGATACAGAAACCCAGTTTGCTTGCATTTATTTTCATATCATTCTCCTTCTTTTTATTTTACAAATCCTGTTAGTCTGACATTTTTCCCGAATAATCTTTTATCGCTGTAACTGTTTTTGAGACAATTATAAATTTTTTTCATAAGTTGCGAAGATTTTACCCTGCCTTTTTTGCCGAGTCTTTCTCCTGACGTATAAACAATAATTTCATCGGCAAGTTTTTGTTTTATAAAGGATGTTATTACCTTTTCTCCGCTTTCGACAAGAACCTGCTGAATATTTCTTTTGCCAAGCTCGTTAAGAACGGCTTTTAGATTTATTCCGTCTTTATTTTTTTTGATTTTTATTGTTTCCACGCCTTTTGCTTTAATTTTCTTTGAAACTGTTGCGAAAATACAGACAGGCGATTTATTGGCAGTTTTTATTAAATTAGAGTTTAAGGGGATTCTTAATTGACTGTCGAGGACAACTCTTAGCGGCTGCCTTCCATTGTCCGGTCTTACCGTCAGCATCGGGTCATCATCGAGAACGGTATTTATGCCGACAAGAACAGCATGGACTCTTTTCCGAATCTTTTGAACATTTTTTCTGCTGGCTGAATTACTTATCCATCTTTTTTTATCGCTTCGAGCCAGAAAGCCGTCTTTGCTTTGCGCCCATTTGACAATGACCCATGGCCTTTTTGTTTTGGCGAATTTAAAAAACGGAGCGTTTAATTTTTCAGCTTCTTTTTCGCAACCTCCGGTTTCAACTTCAATGCCTGCTTGTTTGAGGATTCTAAAACCCTTACCGCCGACTTTCTTTGTCGGGTCTTTGACTGCAGCGACGACTTTTTTAATACCGGCTTTGATAATAGCGTTTACGCAGGGCGGCGTTTTCCCGAAATGACAGCACGGCTCAAGCGTAACATACATTGTCGCCCCGGCAGGGGACTTTTTGCAGTTTTTCAGAGCGTTTATTTCCGCATGCGCCCCGCCGAATTTCTTATGATATCCTTTACCGATGATTTTGCCGTTTTTGACAATTATAGCTCCAACCATCGGGTTAGGTTCAACGCTTCCTTCGCCTTTGCGAGCAAGTTTCAATGCTAATCGCATAACACTGACTGACGCTGACTTTAACACTGACTAACACCGACTTTCTGGTTTGTTCAAAATTGCCTTTTCTAAATTTTTCTTCGCTTTTTCTATATTCATTTTTGTTTTTTCCAAAAGTTCTTCGGATTTATTTATCTCAGACAAAAGCAAAGGGATTTGTGTTTTTTGTAAAAGATTGCTGATTTCTTCTAATTCACCTTTCTGATTTTTGTCATATAGAATTGAATCATTACCAGCTATAATCTGCCTTACGTGTTTACATAATTTTCGGTTATCTCCGGCAGGGCAGGAACAAAAAACGGCTATTTTATTTTCTTCAAAGCAAAAACTGACTGTATAGTGGGTATCAGAAGAACTACTTTTAGCTAATATCTCGATATTCTTTATTAATCCCATAAAGTATGCTCTTTTTTTGGCTGATTTTTTTTCTTAATGAGTTCGAGAAATTTATCTTCATTAATAACTTTAACATTTAATTCATATGCTTTATCAAGTTTGCTGCCCGGATTTTCGCCTGCTAATACAAAGTCAGTGATTTTACTAACACTTGAGCTTGTCTTGCCACCAGCCTCTCTAATTGCCTCTTCGATTTGCTGTCTGCCGAAGTTCACAAATGTTCCAGTTATAACAAAGGTTTTTCCTGCCAATTCATCTTTTTTTTCAGTCTTTTTTGGTGGTTCTAGGTTAATCCCTGCTAATATTAATTCATCTATTATTGCTTGATTTTTAGGGTTTTCTACATAACCACAAAGACTATTGATCATTTCATCGCCTATGTCTTTTAATTTCTCATTTTTCTTTAATTCTTTAAGTTTTTCTTTATATTCCTCTATGCCGATGTCATGTCTAGCGAGTTTTTTCTTCAATATATCTTTTTCATCTTTTGTTTGCTTCTTAACTTTTTTCAAATCTTCTTTGTTAGCAGATAGTACTTTTTCTATTTTGCCAAAATAATTCGCCAGAGTTTGTGCGGACTGTCCTCCAATGTGTCTAATTCCTAATCCTGCTAATAATCTCCATAAGGGCCTATTTTTACTTTCTTGGATTGCTTTAATAATATTATCTGCGCTTTTGTCGGCCATTCTATCAAGTTCAAGTAAATCCTCTTTCTTTAGTTTGTAGATGTCGGCTGGATTTTTTACTAATCCTGCTTCAATCAATTGATCTATAAGAGCTGGCCCAATGTTTTCTATATCCATCTGGTCACGACCAACGAAATATATTAATTTCTCTCTTAATAAGTTTATACAATTTTTATTTGTACATATATAGCTATGTGTTTCTTTGCTTTTATTCGTGAGTTCTTCTTTTTTACCAGCCCTTTTTTTTGTAATTAACTCTATTCTTTCACCACAAGAAGGGCAAACTTCAGGCTTTTTAATAGGTTCAGTACCTTCAGGCCTGTGTTCTTTTTTTACTTCCACGACCTGTGGGATAATTTCACCGGCTTTTTCAATTATTACAGTGTCTCCTTCTCTGACATCGAGCCTGTCGATTTCATCGAAGTTATGCAGACTTGCTCTTTTTACGGTTGTACCCGCCAGCAGCACCGGCTCGAAATTCGCCACTGGTGTGAGAATTCCCGTTTTGCCGACCTGTACATCAATTGAGGTAACTTTTGTTTGTGCCTGCTCTGCCGCATATTTATATGACATACACCATTTCGGCGCCCTGCCGGTCGTGCCGAGAGTTTCATAATATTCAAGCTGGTCAACTTTTATCACGAGCCCATCAATCTGGTAATCGAGATTATATCTATGCTTTTCGAATTTTTCGCAAAGCTTTATTACTTCATCAATATCTTTCGCTTTTGTTGTGTTTTCATTTATTGGCAGGCCGAACTCTTTTAATTTTTCAAGATTTCCAAAATGTGTTTTCGCGATTTCTTTGTTCGTTTCGCCCAGCGAGTACGCGAAGAATGATAAATTTCTTTTTGCTGTAATTTTAGGGTCAAGATTCTTTAACGAACCAGCAGTGGCATTTCTCGGATTGGCAAACAAAAGTTCACCGTTTTCTTCTTTTTCCTCGTTGAGTTTCGCGAAAGCCTTTTTAGGCATATATACTTCGCCGCGAACTTCAAGCACATTCGGTGGATTATCCCGCAATTTAAGCGGTATAGATTTTATCGTTTTTATATTGTGTGTGACATCATCGCCTTTAGTGCCGTCGCCTCTTGTTGCACCCAAAACTAAAAGTCCTTCTTCGTATCGAAGGCTCATTGCAACGCCATCGATTTTCAGTTCTACAACATAACTGTAATTCTTGAGTTTTTTAGCAACTCGTATATCAAATTCTCGTAAATCTTTTTCGTTGTATGTATTATCAATACTGAGCATTGGTTTTGCGTGAGTAACCTGTTTGAATCCTTCGATTGGCTCTCCGCTGACCCGCTGAGTAGGGGAGTCGGGCGTTATAAATTCGGGGTTCTGCTGTTCAAGTTTTTTAAGTTCATCGAGAAGCTGGTCGTATTTCTGGTCGCTGATTTGCGGCTGATTCAGGACGTAATATGAATAGTCGTGTTTGCGGATTTGCTCCCGCAGCGATTTGATTTTTGCTGAAATATTAGATTTCATAAATTATCGGTTTTTAACTGCTGAGCAAGAATTCTTTTGTTAAAAGTTCATCAGGTGTTTTTTCTTCAACAGGCAGATAGATACAAACCGGAATGTTCAAGTTTTTAAGGTATTTACACATAAGCGGCCCCACTGTATTCCAGTTTAACCAGCCGAGTCCGCAACCCAGCGCCGGTAGTGCAAGCGATTTAATACCTTCTTCTTGATAATTATTACAAACCCATTCTAAACCTTTCTCGATACCCTTTATATCGGCAGGATTTCTCCAATCGTCTTTTGTTGGGAAAAGCAAAAACCATGTTTGTCGATTCAAATCGGACATAGCTTCTGGTTCATCAGCAAGTTCTCTGTCTCTTGATGCTTCCCTTTTGATAAGATAAGGCCTACCCATTTGAAGTATTTTCTTTTTACATAAGTCTTCGTATCGTACATATATATCCGGAAACTGATATTTGGCTCGAGAAGCAAGGCCTTTGCCCATAACACCAATACAATTTACGCTTATTGTGAGAGTTTGCATTTCAGAATAGAACATATCTCCTTCTGCGAAGGAAAGATTTTTTGTAAGTAATTTCTGTCTGAAAGGTCTAAAGAAAAACTCTGGCGATGGAATTACAGGAATATTGCATTTGCTTTTTAGAGTTTCTGCAATTTCTTGACTGGCCACATAAATTGATTCAATATAATCTGGACTAATTTTTCCAGGGCAAAGGCATTCTGCCATTATTTTCCGTTTCGAGCCGTCAAGGTCTGTCCACCACTCCCTGTAGATATCTTCCGAGATTTGTTTTAAAATATCTTTTATTTCTCCTGAAGTATAAAAGTTTGTTGGATTATTTGCAGCATTACCATCCGTTAAGATTACCTCTTTAATTCTAAGCACATCTCGTCGTACACCTAATATTGCAATTTCTTTAAATGATTTTTCATTTAGTACGCGATAAAGCATCGGATTCCGCGGCTGAAAATATAAATTTGCAAACTCCCATAAACTTCTGCCATCAGGTACTTTTTTGTCTTTTCGTCTGTTTACAATAGCAGTGTCATAAATCGGAGTAAATTTTATATTTTTTTCTTCAATAATTTTATGGCATATAATGCCGTCACTGAGAATAGAAGGCAGATTATTAATATGAGTAATATAAAACAGATTATTTAGGCGTTTTCCCATTGTAAACCTACAGAATATAACAGACAGCTAAATATACGCTTTTCTGAAAGTATTTGCAATAGGATTCGGAATCTATGTTAAATAAGCTTTTATAACCACTCCGCATCCGCCATTTGATAGTTCAGAATCTCTTCGGGCTTAAAATACAGCCCGATTTCGTATTCAGCCGACTCTTTGGAATCGCTGCCGTGGACAAGGGTGAGTGTTTGCGATGTCCCGAAATCTCCCCTGATTGTGCCCGGCAGGGCATCGAAGCCTGCAGTTGCCCCCATCATTTTTCGGGTAATTTCAATGACTTTTTGGCCCTCGAACACCATTACAAGAACCGGGCCGGAGGAAAGATTTTTGACTGCCCTGTCAAACAAGTCTTTTCCCTTGTGGACTGCGTAATGTTTCTGGGCAAGTTCAGGGCTTATTTGCAGGAATCTTGCCGCGGCGATTTTAAGCCCCTTTTTTTCGAATCGGGCTATAATTTCACCGACAAGTCTTCTCTGCACGCCGTCAGGTTTTATAATTATCAAGGTTCTTTCGTTCATATAAATAAAACCCGCACCTGAATAAATTCAGGTGCGGGATATTGGTTTTTTAAATTCAAATTAAAAATTATTTACTGCCGGCCGGAACAAGATATATTTCGACGCGCCTGTTCTTTGGATTACCTTTTTTGCCTTCTTCATTGGCTTCCAAAGGTCTGTATTCGCCAAAGCCCTTTACGCTCATTCGTTTCGGATTTACACCGCTTGATTCCATAAGCTTCTCGACTGAGATTGCCCTGTGCACCGACAGATGCCAGTTTGTCGGGTGCATATTCATAGTCTCTGACTTTTTGATTGGCATATCGTCCGTATGGCCCACGATGGCTATATCAAAACCTTCGGCAGTCTGTGAGTTGATTATTACGCACAGTTTTTTCATCAGTTCCGCCGCGCTCGGAGCCACTACGTCGCTGCCCTTTTCGAACAGCAAATCGCTCTTGAATTTAACCATACCGGTTGCCTCGTCAAAGGTAATCATATCGCTGTTTTCGGCTGCGAATTTTTCCAGTTCGCTCGCCAGTTCCGGCGGAAGAACAGACCCTCCCAGTGCCGCCTGCATTTGCTTAATCAGCTCTTCTTTCTTTGCGATATCGCTCTGCAGCGCTTCAACCTTCTTATTGAGAGCGTCAGTATCGGCATCGCAGACCTGTTGTGCTTCAGCGAGCTGTTTTTCGGTTTGCGCAAGTTTCAATTTTGCTACGTTAAGCTGGCTTTCAAGTTCGTCTATTCTCTGCTGCTGACTGCGGTTTCGCAGTTTCAGGTCGTCATATTTTTCCTGAGAGGTGCAGCCGCTTGACAAAATTGCGACTGTAAATGAAATAACCAAAAGATATGTTAAGTTCTTAGTTTGCATTTTCTTGTCCTTTCCTGACAAAACTCGTCCGCCTTCAGCAGAGCCTTGGGCGGAACCGGTAATCCTTTATTTTTATTGCACCAAATAGGGAATAAAATCTATCACAAGCGGATATAAATGCCAGAGAAAAATTGCTCGAAAAAAACGGATTAATTTTTCGATTTATGCCCCGGCAGCGGGTGGTTGCTGGCCTTTTTTAGCCTTTTTTTCCTTTGGCGGCTTGACTTTTTTCACTTTTGGTTCTTTTGGGGCCTTGGGAGCCTTTGGCTTTTTGGGGCCGCCTGAGAAAGATGCCATAAGTGCTGCCAAAACGACTATAGCCGAAGCGCCGATGGCGACATACCAGATTATTGGCGTAATAGCAGATAGTATTCCCATATCTGATATGGATTTATAGCCGGAGATTACAACGATGGCCGCATATATAAGCACGATAAGCGGCACGAATAAAATCGCACCAAAAATATTACTGGCTGTATCTGCCGGAGATTCGGCAACCATCGCAACGGCAGCGTACGGCATTGTTGCGCTCTGAAGCATAGCATCTTCAGCAGTTGCAGCCGGTTCCCCAACCTGAACCTGCTGGGGTTCGAGCATCTGTTCTGCCTCGGCTACCGCCTCAACGCCTGCCGCAGGAGTTTGTCCTGACGGTGCGCCGGCCGGGCTTTCCGGATAAATATCGTCAAGCACTGCGCCCAGAGATGTATCGTCAGCCTGCAGGGAAAGGTCCAGAAGTCCCGAGCCGCTTCCACCGGCGTCAAGATTTATATCATCATCGAGCCTGGCGATTTCATCGCCGCCTTTATCGTCGAGAGCTTTGGCTTTTTTCTGTATCAGTTTTGTTTCACCGCTTGTGTCTTCGGAAATTTTGTAGCCGGTATCGGAGTCGCCCAATACATTTATAGTATCGCCGCCCAGCGAAATTTTGGTATCGTCGTTGGATACCTCTAAACCCGGCTTGGAGTCGGCCGCGAGCGAAAGACTGTCTGATGCCCCTCCCTTTGTACTGTCCGAGGCAGGTGAAAGCAGAATCTCATCGCCTGTTTCGGATTTGCTGCTTTTATCTTTAGGGGTGCCTCCCAGCGTTTCTTCCGACATCAGCTCCCCTGTTTCGTCGAGTTTGAATCTTGTTTGCTGAGCTTTGTCTTTGTCCTCAGTTCCCATCAGAACATCGAGTTCTTCCGGAGCAAGCGATACCTCGCCGGTTTCATCGATGGAAATCTGGAGTGAATCGTCAAGCTTGGCTGTCGCGCCTTTGCCAGAGCCGGCAATCGCATCGACATCTTCGATTTTGTAAAGCTGCTTTGCGCCGTCGCGAAATTCGCGAAGCTTGCCTTCCTTCACAAACGTTCTGATTTCAGCCTCGGTTTTACCGAGCTTTTCAATAACTTCCTGTAATGTGTAAAACATTCCGGCCATAAGCTGTTTCCTAACCGTTGGGGTTGAAAATTTACCTATTTTAGCACAATTATAATCTTTTAGAGAAGATGTTCAAGAGATTTCTTTTTCTTATTTTGATATACAACTGCCTGCTGATTAGAAAGTTATCTTAAGAAACACATTTCAGGGCAATGTAAGCTTTTTTGTCATTTTTGCGAATAGTTCCATACTGAATCCCATTACATTCGTTTCGCTGCCTTCGATTCGCTCGATGAATTTATCGCCGCCTTCCTGGATTGCGTAGGCCCCGGCCTTATCTTTCCAGATATCTGAGATTATATGTTCCTCGATTTGTTTTTCACTCATTTTTTCAGGATAAACCGTTGTCGTGTCATATTCTACGATTTCAAGACCGGTATCCTTTTCAACTATCGCGATAGCGGTTATAATCTTATGAGGACCGCTGAAGAGTTTTCTTACTATCGCTTCGGCCTGCTCGGCCGTTTCGGCTTTGCCTATGATTTCCCCGTTAAAATCCGCGACCGTATCGGCGCCGACAACTAATCTGTCCGGAAATTGCCGTCCTACATCCTGTGCCTTTGCCAGTGCCTGTTTGCAGGTATATTGAGCCGGCGATAATCCTTCAACCGGAATTTTTGATTCATCTATACCAGATACGATTACGTCAAAATCATAACCGCCGCGCCGCAGGAGTTCTTTCCTTCTTGGCGATGCTGATGCAAGTATAAAAGGGGGGAATTTGCTCATTTGAGTCGTATAGAATAAACCAATTTTCCGCAGAACCGCAGGTATTCCGGTTCAATTTTTTCTATGTCCTGACCTATATAAATACTGAACAGTTTCTGCGCAATATAACTGTTCCACCGTACCGTAATTGGAATATTTCTGTCGGAGGCTATTTTTGCCTCTGTTTCATCGAGCGGCCAGGTCCCGTTAAGAGCTCCTACCAGCATTTGATGATAATTCCCGAGTCTCCTGCCGTAATCATCTTCCCGCAGAAAACGCACAAGGGCATACGACTGCGCATAAAACGCCATTACGGCAGCATCTGCCTGTTCCCACAATACTACCTCGCCGGGATTTAACGAGATAAGATTTCGCAGCGGAATCATCCGGTTGTTCTGCATGGCAAGTTTCAAAGCGCCGAGCTTGGCGTAATTTCTCGCCGGCTGAAAAACAAACTGCCCGTTCTCTAAATCGTTTTGTTCGAAAAGCTGGGCGATGCCCTCGTCAAGCCAGCTCGGCAGGCGATATTTGAAAAACCTGTTGCAGAACTGATGCCATCCCTCGTGTCCTATTACGCTGAACGTCCGGCTCCTGCCTATATTATAGGCAACGCAGGTGCTGTTAAGAAAATATGCGCCTTTTTTTATTTTCAGGTACATCGGCCACTGGTCGCCGGTAAATCCCTTTGTGAATTGTTCCCATTGTGAGCGGTCCTCGAAAAGATACAGGACAAATCCGCTTTCGTTTGCGACAGGCACAGGAAGCTGACTCTGATACTGCCGCCATACGGCCTCGACAAATGCCGGGATTTGTTTAAGCATTAACGGCTCAAGCATTGTCGTATGAATTGTGTAATGTTGTGTCTTTATGGTCAGTCCGTTACCGTAGGGATTATCCCACTTTTCAACGCTTCGCACGGATGGCAGCGGGGCAACGTATTTAATCATACCGTCCGTTGTGGACAACGCCGCAACTGAACGGTTATTTATTTTATTTTCTTCTCCGCAGCCGCAAACGAAAAGAAGCAGCGATACTAAAATATTTTTTTTCATTCATTTCCAATTGTAGGGTGGGCTTTAGCCCACGCAGTTTACTCTTCGATAATTTCTGCCGTAAATAAAAAAACTTCGGTATTTTTATCTTTCCATGCGTCCGGTTTCAATCCGGCCTTATGGGCGCAGCAATAGGAAAGAAACTCTTCTTTGCTCCAGCCGGTTTCGGTCGCGACCTGCGGCAGGAAACAGCCGCTTGCGCCGCCTTTTTTGATATATATGCCGTCAACTCCGAGCCGCAGACTTAACGGGTCCTTTGTTTTTTTAAGCGGCGAAAGAACTGAAATTTCGATATCAAGGTCTTTTACTTCCTCCGGCCTGATACGGTTGGCAAAAAATCTCGCATCGCCTGTTGACGAGGCCCCGGCCATATCGCTTACCAGTTCTATCAAAGGTTTATCTGAAACAAATTGCCCGATGCATCCACGAAGTTCGTCTTTATTTTTTAAGGTAACAAAACATCCGCAATGTGCGTTAAGAACAGGGTCATCGGAAGTTATTTTTGGTGGTTTCTTACCCGCTACCGCGGCTGCAGCGGCATTTCTTGCAACTGTAAGTAGTTGTTTTTTCTGATTTTCCGTCATTATATTTATTAAGGAGCGAATACCGCTCCGAGTTTTTTCATCACAAAAGCAACTACAACAAGGAGTATCATAACAAGTATTGTCGCCAGATTGAAGTATTTATCAATTAAATGTCTCGCCTTGATTCCGAACAGATAGAATATGACGCCCTCGGAACCGAATCTCATCGTTCTGAATACTATGCTTACGAGTACAAATTTTACTATGGATATTTTCGCCATTCCTCCGAGCCAGCTGAAAAGCATATACGGCACAGGCGTAAGCGCCGAGATGGCAATAGCCCAGAAATCATATTTCTGATACATCTCAAGAGCAAGATTTACTTTGGAGCCGAGATGAATTTTATCGAATACAGCGACGACGTTTTCTCCGCCGACAGCCATTCCCAGCAGAAGGGCGATTGTTCCTCCGAGCACAGAGAACATAGCGCCTGTAATTCCATACTTAATGCCGTTTTTTGGTTTTCCCAGACTCATCCCAACCACAAGAATATCAAGCGGCACAGGCACGCAGATAGGTTCCGTAATTGCGAGGATTATAAGAGCGATAAGGCCGAATTCCGTGTCAGCCCAGTGCAAAACCCAGTTATACAGACGCTTATGTATTTGCCAGGCTGGCAGTTTAACGCCGGCAGAGGTGGTTTTTTCGTTCATATCAGCTTCTAAAACCAATGATTAATCTCTTGAGACTAACTGTCAAATGAGGGCGTTGGGATTCGAACCCAAGACCTACGCATTAAAAGTGCGTTGCTCTACCAGCTGAGCTACGCCCTCAACTACTGTTCCTGCAATAAGTTAAATAATAAACCCGCATCGCGGGTTGTTATATCTATAAACTGCAAATAATCACGGCTAATCGCAGGGGCATACTTTACAAACTACCGGCTGATTTTGCAAGAAGATTAACCACAACCCCTATTTTTAAATATGTCTATCTGTTTTGGACTGTTAGATGATAATTCCTTCAGCAAATTTTAATAAATGCCGATGTCGGGAAAACCGGCGTGGAGACGTTACCTTCTGGCCAGTTCACGCAGTGTCGAAAGTTTGCCGCGGATTTCATCAGCCATCTTGCTGTTCGGAAAGCCCCTGATAATATCCTGCCCGGTAATAAGGGCATCGGCCCACTGCTTATCGCTTACGGCAAGAGCGAACTGCACCCCGAGATTATGAAGCTTGTTTTTGAAAACTTCCGTTGCCGCTTCCTGAAGAGCCAGTCCTTCGCTCGGCGTAAGATACACATCAAGTTCCTTGAGCACCATAAGGCTCCGGTCGGTATCTTCCCTCTTGACCGCTTCGTCCCAGGCCGCCAACAACTGTCGTTTCCGCTGTTCTTTTTTCTCAACGAGTTTTTGCTGCAGGGGCTCGGCTTTTCCCGAATCCGGATATTTCTTTATAAGGCTTTCAATTTGAATGCTGGCGGTTGTCCACTGGAACTGCTCAAACAGTCTTTCGATGTAACTTACAATCTGATTGATTCTTTCCTGTTCTGTTGCGTCACGGTAGTTATCGGCGGCTGTTTTAAGCTCTTCCGCCAGTTCCTTATATTCGCTTCGGCGGGCGATGTCTTCTATCATCGCGTAAGTCGCCCTGAAATCCTGCTGATGAAGTTTTTCCATCACTGAAGCCCGCAGATACTGGTTGTCCATATCGCGATAGGCGATTGTCTTTGCCGCTTCGCTAAGCATGACTCCCTTGCTTATCTGTTCGAACAGACTTCTGCTTGCCGTCAGTGCATCGCTTATCTGCTCGAGCTGCTGCTGCTGTATTGTCAGAATTTTTACCGCTTCATAAAGCAGCAGGATTATCCCGAACATACCGACGGCCGCGGCAAAAAGTATCAGCATCATAAAACTGCCCTTGAAGACCGGCATCGCATCGGCAAGAACCCATACGATTACCGTTACTATCATAAGGCCGGCAAAAAGCAGGTGCCATTGCACGAGCCAAAGTGTTTGAGGCAGTTTCGTTCTCATAACCGATTCTCCATAAGCCTGTTGTAACTTTAGTACATAGTTAATGATACAATTAGCAGCCCTTCCGTGCAAGTGTTCTTCCTGGCCGGCAAAACTATTGCCCGCGTTGATTTTAAACCACAGTATTAACCGTTCGGCTATATCTGCAATTTAAAAGCGTCCACCCACACCACATCCCACACCATATTTCGAGTAAATTGAAGTAAAAGTTTGTCCCGTTAGAGACAGGTTGCCTTTGGCCGCCATCAGGCATCTCTGATACCTTGTCTCTAATGGGATTTATTTCTTGTATGACCCCTATGCCACAATAAAATATTATAATACTTCGTGTCGCTTCGTGTCCTTCGTGGTGAAAGGAAATATGAAATGGAATTCGACGAACTATCAAATAAAGTCATTGGTTGCGCTCTTGAGGTGCATAAAAGATTAGGGCCGGGACTGCTTGAATCCGCTTATGAAAGATGCCTGTCGTTTGAGCTGATAAGTGCCGGAATTCGACATAGTGCTCAAAAGGAACTGCCCTACGAAAAACAAACAATTGCACCACGAAGAAAAGAAGAAACACGAAGAAAAATTTATATAATAAAAAAATAAAATATTATAATACTTCGTGCCGCTTCGTGAACTTCGTGGTGAAAGGAAATATTAAAGGGGTCGGAAAACCAAAAACAAAATTTTCAATCTTAAATCTTAAATTATTTGTGGCACCGTTTCTCTCTAAACAATTTTTATATTTATCCGCCGTGGTTAGCCCTGCCATTACTATGGCAGGGTTCGTTTGCTTTAAGACACAATCGCACAGCGATAACATATTTCAAAATATAAACCCGAAACTAAAAATCCCCATGTAAAAAATATCTAGGTATCTATGCTCGTATGCAGTATACTGCATACGAGCATAGTGATATAAATTTATTGCTTCAAATTTTTTGGCTTAGCCATATAAAAACTTGTCCGCCATAGCCTTCTTGTCCGTTCGTAGTCCCTTAGGGACGAAGACGGATGGCGACGGCGGATTCAGATTTTGAAACCTCCGGACAATCGTAACTGTGTTTTGTTTCAACGAAAGCTGATTATATCAGCCGGTGGACAAAGCATAACGGCTGGCGCAAAAGCTCGCTTTGAGCAAAGCCTTTGCTTTGGGCACAAAGAACTCCGATTTATCGGAGAACTCGTTGAAACAAACAGTGTTAATTCGTGTCTATTCGTGGTTAATTTATTTCCGCGGAACTGCTTAGTTGAAGCAATACTTCGTGTTATCTTCGTACTACTATCCATAAATTCCTTGTTTTTTCTGCACGTTTTTTAAATTCAGTTTTTATAACTTGCTTTCAAATACGGTGTTACGTTTTAGTTTTGAACATTAGAATTTTGGTAATTCAATATTGTT